>CAZTMF010000275.1:0-4877 GCA_964614675.1 uncultured Caulobacteraceae bacterium
CAAGGCCTTCATCGATCGGCTCGCCGGGCCGGCGGGCCCGGGCGATGTCGAGGGGGTGATGGCGCTGGCGGCGGAGTCGCTGCAGCTCGGCGACATCGGCGGCGCGGCCCAGGCCTACGCCCAGGCGTTGCAGCTGAATCCGGAGAACCTCAAGGCCATCGGCGGGCTAGCCCGCTGCTATCTGATGGGCGGCGATGCCGAGCGCGCCCGCGAGATCATCTCCATGGCGCCGGAAGGCAAGAGCTCTCCCGAGATCGACGGGGTCAAGGCCGCCCTGGCCCTGGCCGAGGAGGCGCCGTCCGACGTCGCGCCCTTCGAACATCGGCTCGCCCAGGACGCGGCGGACCATGACGCGCGGCTAGAGCTCGCCAAGGCCATGGCCGGACGGGGACAGCTCGACGACGCCGTCGACCAGCTCCTGAAGATCATCGAGATCGACCGCGACTGGAACGAGGGCGCCGCCCGCGCTCAGTTGCTCAAGATCTTCGAGGCGGCCGGCCCCGGCTCGGAAACCGCCAAGCGCGGCCGCCGGCGACTGTCGTCGATCCTATTCTCCTGAACGAGGAGACTTCCATGGTCGCCAGCCCCTTCAAGAAGGCGCAGGATCTCCCCCTGGTGATCCCGGTGTTCCCGCTGGACGGGGCCCTGCTGCTGCCGCACGCCCAGCTGCCGCTGCAGATCTTCGAGCCGCGCTACATCACCATGGTCGACGAGGCCATGGCCGGCGAGCGGATCATCGGCATGGTGCAGACCAAGCCCGGAGGCGATCCCGAGCGGCCGGGCCTGCTGCCGATCGGCTGCGCCGGCAAGATCACCACCTTCTCGGAGACCAACGACGGCCGCTATCTGATCACCCTGACGGGGCTCTCGCGCTTCTCCATCAAGGAGGAGCTGACCGTGCCGACCCCCTATCGCCAGACCCACGTGGACTTCATCGCCTTCCAGACCGATCTTCAGCCTCCCAAGGGCGAGGACGAGGGCTTCGACCGGCTGCGCCTGCTGTCGGCGCTGAAGGGCTATCTGGAGCGCCGCTCGCTCGACGTGGACTGGGAGACCGCCAAGGCCGCGCCGGCCGAGGCCCTGGTCAACAGCCTGGCCATGGCCCTGCCCTTCGACCCGGCCGAGAAGCAGGCGCTGCTCGAGGCGCCGCGGCTGCATGAGCGGCGCGAGACCCTGGTGGCCCTGATGGAGATCGACGCGCGGGCGACCGACGAGGAAGACGCGCCCCAGACGGTGCAGTAAGACCCCGCCATGACCGACGCCGGCCCCGAGATCGATCCGCGCCTTCTGGAGATCCTGGTCTGTCCCGTGACCCACGGGCCCCTGACCTATCATCGCGGGAATGGCGAGCTGATCAGCCACGCCGCCCGTCTGGCCTATCCGATCCGCGACGGCGTGCCGGTGATGCTGCCCGAGGAGGCGCGCGAGCTGGAGGAGGGCGAATGAGCCGTCCCTGGCCCACCGACATCCGGGTCAAACGCTCCGAGCGCACCGTTTCGATCGCCTTCGACGACGGCGAGACTTTCGTGCTGCCGGCGGAGTACCTGCGGGTGATGACCGGATCGGCGCTCGACCGGGGCCATGGCGAAGCCCGCCCGCCGGTGGCCGGCAAGCAGGGGGTGTCGGTCGCCGAGGTCACCCCGATCGGGCGCTACGCCGTGCGCATCCGTTTCGACGACGGCCACGACACCGGCCTCTACAGCTGGGACGCCCTCTACGACCTCGGCCGCGACCACGAGAGCCGGTGGACCGCCTACCAGGCCGATCTCCGGAAGCACGGCCTGACGCGCTAGAGCGCCTCGCCCCGGAGCAGCCGGGGCAGGTCGCCGGTGGCGCCGCCGGCCTCCTGCATGAAGAAGCGCCGCGCGGGGCCGATGCGGTTGACCACCGCCATGCCGGCGCCGCGGATCAGGCGCAGCGGCGTGATGTCGTTGGTGAAGAGCCGGTTGAACAGGTCGGTCGCCGCCGCCAGGGCCACATTGTCGGTGCGCCGCCAGCGGACGTAGCGATCCAGCACCGCGTCCGAGCCCAGGTCCTCGCCCAGCCGGGCGGCCTCGACCAGCACCTCGGCCAGGGCGGCGGCGTCCTTCAAGCCCAGGTTCAGGCCCTGGCCGGCGATCGGATGCACCCCGTGGGCCGCGTCGCCCAGCAGCGCCGCGCGGCGGGCGGTCAGGGACTCGGCCAGTTCGAGCGACAGCGGATAGACGAACACGGGGCCTTCGACCTCGGCGGGACCCACGAAATCGCCGAAACGGCGGTTCAGATGGGCGTGGAACACCTCGGACCGGGCGGCGGCCAGGGCGCGTCCGCGATCGGCCTTCTCGGTCCAGACCAGGCTCGCGCGGTCTTCGGTGAGCGGCAGGATGGCGAAGGGACCCGAGGGCAGGAAGTGCTCGTGGGCGACCCCTTGGTGAGGCCGCGACAGCTTCACCGTCGCCACCACCCCCACCTCGCGGTAGGGCCAGCCGACCGTCCCGATTCCGGCCTCGCGCCGCACCAGCGATCCGCGCCCGTCCGAGCCCACGATCAGCGGCGCCGTGACGGTGCGCCCATCCTCCAGCCGCGCCTCGGCCTCGCCGCCGTCCGTGTCGACGCTCGCCACCCGGGCGGGAGCCAGCACCTTGATCCTCTCCCGCGTCACCTGCTCGGCCAGGGCCGCGCGGATGTGGCGGTTCTCGATCAGATAGCCGAGCGGCTCGCCGTCGCTGCGGTCGGCGATCTCCGAGGAATCGAAGCGCAGGAAGGTCCCGAGTTTCAGGCCCGGCGCCGCGCCGGGGGAACGGCCATCGGTGACCAGGATCTGCTCGATCCTCTGGGCGACCGGCTCCAGTCTCTGGCCGACGCCCAGCGCCCGCCATTGCCGGAAGCAGGAGAAGGCGATCGCAGAGGCGCGCCCGTCGAACGCAGGCGCGACCTGGGTGTCGAAGGGCAGAGGGTCGATCAGGACCGGCTTCAGCCCGCCGCTCCTGAGCGCGAGCGCGAGGGTGGCGCCGGCCATGCAGGCGCCGGCGATGATCACGTCGCAAGGGATCGCGCGGGCCATGGCGGCGATATGCGGCCCGCCTGCCGGCCCTGTCCAGCCGCGCTTGAACCGTGCGTGGGTAAACGCCCCTTAACCTAATCCCTGCAGGAGTGGGGGCTGGATTCCGACAGGCGGAGGCAACGATGGCGAAGGCGGCCGCAAGGCGTGGGACGGCTCCGTCTCGGCGGCCGGCCGGCAATGCGCTGAACCATCCCCTGATCGTTCGCCTTGGCGGCGGCGTCGAAGCGGTGTTCGGGTTCGTCCTGACCCTGGCCTTCGCCAGCTACAACGCCGCCGATCCCAGCTTCAATTCCTCGGCGGCCGGGGCGCCGTCGAACTTCATGGGCCGCGCCGGCGCGGCCCTGGCCGACATCGGCATGCAGTCCCTGGGGCTTTCGGCGTGGATGCTGGCGGTGCTGCTGATCCTTGGCGGCGTGGTCCAGGCCTCCGGCCAGAAGCCGCAGCCACGGACGGGCGGCAAGGCGCTGTGGATGTCGGCTGCGGCGCTCCTTGCCCTGGCGGCCGCCCTGGCCGCCCCGGCCCCCCCGGCGACCTGGCCCCTGGCGAAGGGTCTCGGCGGCTTCTGGGGCGAGGCTCTGCTCTCGGCCCTGGCGCGGATCCTGGCGCTCGTCGGCCTGCCCGGCCCGCGGTGGGTCGCAGCGATGGTCTATGCCGCGGCGGCCCTGACCGCCTTCGGCTTCCTGTTCGGCCTGAAGTGGCGCGACCTCTTGGAATCGGCCGCCTGGCTCGCCGATGGGCTCCGCTCCCGCCCGCGCGCCCAGGCCACGCCTCGCCCGTCGCGCCGCACCGCCGTGAAGCGCCCACGCGAGCCCGCGCCATCGATGGCGGACGACGACGGGGACGACACGGCCCCGCTCACCCTGCGGGCGCCGGCCAATGCGCCCGCGCCCCAGGTGATGAACGCCAAGCCCTCCAAGACCTCCAAGCGCGAGGACCGCGAGAGCCAGCCGACCTTCGCCTTCGTGGCCAATCCGGGCTTCCGCCTGCCCGAGCTCAACATGCTGACCAAGCCCAAGCCCAGGGCGTCGATGGTCGACGAGGCGGCCCTGCTGCAGAACTCGCGGCTGCTGGAGGGCGTGCTGCAGGAGTTCGGCGTCAACGGCCGCATCGACCAGATTCGGCCGGGCCCCGTGGTCACCCTCTATGAGCTGGTGCCGGCTCCGGGCGTGAAGACCGCTCGCGTGGTGGCCCTGGCCGACGACATCGCCCGTTCGATGAGCGTGGTCTCCTGCCGCGTGGCGGTGGCCAACGGCCGCAACGCCATCGGCATCGAGCTGCCCAACGCCAAGCGCGAGATGGTCTATCTGCGCGACCTGCTGTCCTCGGCCGACTACGAGCGGAGCAACCACGTCCTGCCCATGGCGCTCGGCGAGACCATCGGCGGTGAGCCCTACATCGCCGACCTGGGGCGCATGCCGCACCTCCTGATCGCCGGCACCACCGGCTCGGGCAAGTCGGTGGGCGTCAACGCCATGATCCTGTCGATCCTCTACCGGCTGCCGCCCGAGCAGTGCCGGCTGATCATGATCGATCCCAAGATGCTTGAGCTGTCGGTCTACGACGGCATCCCGCACCTGCTGGCGCCCGTCGTCACCGATCCCAAAAAGGCCATCGTCGCCCTGAAGTGGACCGTGCGGGAGATGGAGGACCGCTACCGGCGCATGTCCAAGATCGGTGTGCGCAACATCGGCGGCTACAACGAGCGGGCCAAGGAGCTGGCCGCGCGGGGCGAGCACTTCGAGCGCACGGTGCAGACCGGCTTCGACGAGGCGGGCCGGCCGATCTACGAGACCGAACGGGTCGATCCGGAGCCCATGCCCTATCTGGTGGTGGT
>CAZTMF010000276.1:0-4873 GCA_964614675.1 uncultured Caulobacteraceae bacterium
CCGACCTTTCGGGCCTGGCGCTCGACCTCGCCCGCTGGGGCGCCAGGGACCCGTCCGAGCTCGCCTTCCTGGACCCGCCGCCCGCCGCCGCCTTCAAGGAGGCGCGCGCCCTGCTGGAGCGTCTGGAGGCGCTGGACGCCGAGGGGAACCTGACCCCCCACGGCCAGGCCCTGTCGCGGCTGCCCCTGCCGCCGCGGCTGGCGCACATGCTGGTCAAGGGCGCCGAGGCCGGCGCCGCCGAGCGGGCCGCCGCGGTCGCAGTGGTGCTCACCGAGCGTGGACTCGGAGGGACGGATGTCGACCTGCGCCACCGGCTGGAGAGCCTGGGGCGGGACCGCTCGCCGCGGGCGCGCGACGCACGGGTCCTGGCTGAGCGCTGGGCACGGGCGGCCGGGGGGAAGAAGGCCGGCGCCGCCGGGATCGACGACGCCCTGCTGCTGGCCGAGGCCTATCCCGAGCGCATCGCCAAGGCGCGCGGCAAGCTTGGCGAATTCCTCCTGGCCTCGGGTCGGGGAGTGTTCCTGGAGCCCACCGACGCCCTGGCGCGCGAACCCTGGCTGGCGGTGGGCGAACTCGGCGGCGGCGCGGCTCGCGACCGCATCCTCCTGGCTGCGCCGCTCGAGGAGGCGGCGCTGAGAGCGGAGTTCACCGACCGGATCACCAGCGAAGAGGTGATCGAGACCGAACCCGGGGGCCGCCTGCGGGCGAAACGGCGGCTGAAGCTCGGGGCCCTGACCGTCGAGGAGCGCCTGCTCGACAAGCTGCCCGAGGGGGCCATGGCCAGGGCGCTGCTGGGCCAGGCGCGCCAGAAGGGGATGTCGAGCCTGCCCTGGAGCGCGGCGGCCGAGGGCCTGCGCGCCCGCGTCGCCTTCCTGCGCGGCGTCGAGCCCGAGATCTGGCCCGACCTGTCGGACGAGGCGCTGCTGGCCTCGGCGGAGGGCTGGCTCCTGCCGCTGCTGGATGGCCGCTCGGCGCTGAAGCAGGTGGACCCATCCGCCCTGAGCTCGGCTCTGGAGGCGCTCGTCGGGTGGGACGCCCTGCGCCGCCTCGACCGCGAGGCTCCCGTGCGCTGGGCCACGCCCGCCGGCTCGAACCTGCTGGTCGACTACGCGGCCGAGGGCGGACCGCGGCTGGAGGCGCGGGTCCAGGAGCTCTATGGCCTGGCGGTCCATCCCACCCTGGCGGGAGGACGCATCCCTCTGACCCTGGCCCTGACCTCTCCGGCCCACCGCCCGATCCAGGTCACCAAGGACCTGCCCGGCTTCTGGAAGGGCTCCTGGAAGGACGTCCGCGCCGAGATGCGGGGCCGCTATCCCAAGCACGTCTGGCCGGAGGACCCCGCCGCCGCCGCACCGACGACGCGGGCGAAGCCGCGGGGGCAGTGAGTCCGTCCGAACAGGCCGCCGGCGCGGAGCCGGCGGCCTTTGGCGTCAGGACTTGCCGCGTTTCGCGGCCGCCTCGGCGGCCTCGGTCTGCGGATTGCCCAGGGACATCGACGTCCCGTTGGGGAAGCTGATCTCCGCGGCGCTGGCGCGGTTGTCCCCGTCGCGGGCGCGGAACGCCCGGACGGTGATCTGCGTCCCCGCCTTCAGCGAGTTTCGGTCCCAGCCGCGCCGCAGCAGGGCGCTGGGCGCGCCGCCTTCGACGCGCCACGCTTCGTGCTGGCCGGTCTTGGGGTTCACCGCATCGATGTGGATCCAGGAGTGCGGATTGACCCATTCGAACTTGCTCACCGTGCCGTTCAGGACCACCGGGCTGTTCTGGTCGAACTCCGCGCCGAAGGAGTGGTGGGCCGAGGCCGCGCCGGCCGCTCCCATCGCCAATACGGCGCCGGCCGCCGCCGCGGGCCAGATTCGATTACGCATGGTCTTTGCTCGCCTTCATCGCTTGGACGCGCGGGGAACCTGCGCGCACATGCAGCTAGCGCTGCGGCGCATGAGCTTTGCCTGAGGGCGGCCGTCAGCCGGCGTTCATCGGGCCGACGCGGCCTGCGCGTCGGATCACCCCGTCGCCGCGTAGATCATGATCCCCGTCGCCACCGAGAGGTTCAGGCTGTCGGCGCGGCCGCGCATGGGGATCTTCACGGCCAGGTCGCAGGCGGCGGCGAGCTCGGGCGGCAGGCCGGCCTGCTCGTTGCCCATCAGCACCATGGCCGGGCGGCGATAGTCGGCGGCGCGGTAGTCGGTCGTGGCGGAGAGCAGGGTCCCGACCACTGAGCCCGGCCAGGATGTCCGCCAGGCCAGGAACTCCTGGACGCCGACCCTCGCGATCTTCACCGCGAAGATCGAGCCCATGGTCGCCCGCACCGCCTCCACCGAATAGGGATCGCAGCAGTCGCCGACCAGGATCACCCCGCCGCAGCCGGCGGCGTCGGCGGTGCGGACCACCGTGCCGAGGTTGCCAGGATCCCGCACGCGGTCCAGCGCGACCCAGCAGGCGGCGCTCTCGGGCTCCAGCTGATCCAGCGGCGTGAACACCTGCGGGAACACCCCGATCACCATCTGCGGGTTGTCGCGGCGGGAGATCTTCTCGAGGATGCCCGGGGTGACCTCGATCACCTCGCCGCCGGCCGCTTCGGTGGCTCCGATCGCCTTCTTCAGCAGCGGATGGCCGGCGTCCGGGCCGTAGAGCAGGATCTTCGGCGCGTGGCCGAGCTCGACCGCTTCGGTGATGATCTTCAGGCCCTCGGCCAGGAAAAGGCCGGTCTCCTCGCGCGCCTTGCGAAGGTGCAGCGCCCGCACGGCCTTGACCGTGGGGTTGGTCAGGGAGGTGACGGCCCGCCCGCTCACGCCCCGGCGCTCCAGCGGGCGAAGAAGGAGAGCCCGACGGCCCGCTCGGCGCCCTGTTCGACCAGGGCGAGCTCGCCCCAGTCGATGCGGCCGTCCCGGCCCTCGAGCGCCTCGCGCAGCAGGCTGCCCACCGCCAGGCCCGAGATCCGCTCGGCATAGACGTTGGCGATCAGGAAGCGGGCGTCCTCGGAGAGCAGCTCGGCGCAGGTTGCGATCAGCTCCGGCAGGTCCTCGTAGAGGCGCCAGACCTCGCCGTTGGGGCCACGCCCATACTTGGGCGGATCCAGGATGATCCCGTCGTAGCGCGAGCCGCGCCTGGCCTCGCGCTGGACGTAGCGGCGGGCGTCCTCGCAGATCCAGCGGACGGGCCGGTCGGCCAGGCCCGCCAGTTCGGCGTTCTCCCGCGCCCAGCCGATGGCGCGCTTGGAGGCGTCGACATGGGTCACCTGGGCCCCGGCCGCGGCGGCGACCAGGCTCAGGACGCCGGTGTAGCCGAAGAGGTTCAGGAGCCTGATCGGGCGTCCGGCGACGCGGACCTGCTCGTCGATCCAGGCCCAGTTGGCCGCCTGCTCTGGAAAGAAGCCCAGGTGGCGGAAGGAGGTGAAGCGGCCGAAGAACTTCACCTCGCGCCACGCCAGGGGGAACCGCTGCTCCAGCGTCCGCGAGAAGCGCCAGCGACCGGTGTCCTCCTCGCCCTCGGGATCGAAGGTGGCCTCGGCCGAGGACCAGTCCTTCTCGGCGAGGCGAGGGGCCCAGAGGCACTGGGGCTCGGGCCGCACCACGCGGAAGGCGCCATAGCGCTCGAGCTTGCGGCCCGCGCCGGAGTCCAGCAGCTCATAGTCGCCCCAACCGGTGGTGCGCATGACGCTGGGCGTCTCGGCGAGTGTGGGGCGGGCGGCCATCCGCCGCCGATTACGCGGTTGCCTCGGTCCTCGTAAAGCTTGGGCTGCTTGTGGCCGGCAGGGGCGCGTGCAAGGCAGGGGTGTAATGCGGGGACGGACTCGGAAGTCGACGATGTTAGGGGCGCTGGTTCTGGCGCTCGCCGGTGCTGCGTCGGCCGGTCCGAGGGTGGTGTCGCTGGACCAGTGCGCCGACCAGTACGTGCTGGGGCTCGCCCCGCGAGGCGACATCGCGGGGCTGTCCTATCGAGCCCTGGCGCCGGACTCCTATCTTCGAGAGGCGGCGAGGGGACTGCCGCTGCGGCGCGCGGACCTGGAGTCGGTGCTGGCCGCGCGGCCTGCGGTGGTCGTGCGCGAATGGGGCGGCGACGAGGGGATGGTCCGCCGGCTCCAGGCCCGCGGCGTGCGCGTGGTGGTGATCGACGACGCCGATGATTTCGACGGCGTCCGCGCCAATATCCGCAAGGTCGCCGCCGGCCTTGGACGGAGCGCCCAGGGCGAGGCGCTGATCCAGCGCATGAACGCAGAACTGGCCGCCGCAAAGGGCGCCTGGCGCGGACGGCGAGCCGTCTATCTGACGCCCGGCGGCTTCACCGCCGGACGCGGGACCCTGGTCGGGGCGATGATGCAGGCGGCCGGCCTGGCCAACGCCGCGCCCGCGCCCGGCTTCGCTCCCGCGCCCCTGGAGGACCTGGTCCTTCATCCACCGGATGCGGTGGTGCTCGGCTTCTTCGACCGAGGTTCGGTCTCGACCCAGCACTGGTCCCTGGCCGGACATCCGGCCTTGAAGGCGACGATGAGGGGCCGGGTGGTCGCCTCCCTGCCCGGGGCCCTCCTGGGCTGCCCGGCCTGGTTCGCCGCCGACGGCGCACGCGACCTGGCCGCCGCCGCGCGGACGCGCAGATGAGCCGGGGCGCGGGCCTGATCCTCGGCCTGATCGCCGCCCTCGTGGCGGCGAGCGCCGCCGCCTGCCTGGTCGGCGAGGTCCCGTTGTCCTGGAGCCAGTACGCCGAAGCCGTCCGCCATCCGGCCTCCGCGCCCGGCGAGATCCTGTGGAGCATCCGCGTTCCGCGCACTGCGGCGGCGGCCCTGGTCGGGGCGGCGCTAGGGCTCTCGGGGGCGGTGATGCAGGGCCTGCTGCGCAACCCCCTGGCGGATCCGGCGGTGCTGGGCGTCTCGGCCTTC
>CAZTMF010000277.1:0-4867 GCA_964614675.1 uncultured Caulobacteraceae bacterium
ATCTACATGCTCGACGCTGAAGGCCGCGTCTCGAGCTGGAATCCCGGCGCCGAGCGCTTCAAGGGCTACAAGGCTCACGAGATCATCGGCGAGCACTTCTCCCGCTTCTACACGGACGAAGAACGCGCCGAGGGCGTGCCGGAACTGGCGCTGAGGGTTGCGGCCTCCGAGGGGCGTTTCGAGCGCGAAGGGTGGCGGGTCCGCAAGGACGGGGCCCGCTTCTGGGCCCATGTGGTCATCGACGCCATCCGCAGTCCCGAGGGCCAGCTCGTCGGCTTCGCCAAGATCACGCGCGACCTCACCGAACGGAAGGCCGCCGAAGAGATCCTGCGTCGCAGCGAGGAGCAGTTCCGGCGGCTGGTCGAGGGCGTGACCGACTACGCGATCTATCTGCTGGACCGCTCCGGGAACGTGTCGAGCTGGAACGCCGGCGCCCGGCGGATCAAGGGCTACCAGGGCCATGAGATCATCGGCCAACACTTCTCGCGCTTCTATACCGAGGAAGATCGCGAGGACGGTGTTCCAGGCAGAGGACTCGAAACGGCCGCACGCGTGGGCCGGTTCGAGACGGAGGGCTGGCGCGTCCGCAAGGACGGCAGCCGCTTCTGGGCCCACGTGATCATCGACGCCATCCGCGGCGACCAGGGCGAAGTGATCAGTTTCGCCAAGATCACCCGCGACATCACCGAGCGAGTGGAGGCCACGCGAGCCCTCGACAAGGCCCGCGAGGCGCTGTTCCAGGCTCAGAAGATGGAGGCGGTCGGTCAGCTCACCGGCGGCGTGGCGCACGACTTCAACAATCTCCTGATGGCGATCCTCGGGAGCCTGGAGTTGCTGCGCAAACGCCTTCCGGACGACCCCACCATCCAGCACCTCGTGGCCAACGCCGTCCAAGGCGCCGAGCGGGGCGCCACCCTCACCCAGCGAATGCTGGCGTTCGCGCGCCGCCAGGAACTCAAGCTAGAGGCTGTCGAGATCCCAGAGCTGGTGGATGGCGTGATGGGCCTGCTGGAACGATCGCTAGGTCCCTCGATCCAGCTGCGAGCGGATTTTCCAGCCGACCTGCCCTGCGTCCGCACCGACCCAAACCAGCTCGAGACCGCGCTGCTGAACCTGACCCTGAACGCGCGCGACGCCATGCCGGACGGCGGCGTGATCACAATCGACGCCACCGTCGAGACCGCTTCCCCGATGCAGGGCCTCGATCTCACGCCGGGCTCCTACGTGCGACTGCGGGTGATCGACACCGGCGAAGGCATGGACCCGGAAACTGTTGTGCGGGCCACCGAGCCCTTCTTCACCACCAAAGGCATAGGCAAGGGCACGGGCCTTGGTCTGTCCATGGTGCACGGCCTCGCCCAGCAATCGGGCGGCTGCCTCCGGATCCACAGCGTCAAGGGCGAAGGAACCCAGATGGAGATCTGGCTGGCCATCGCCGGTCCGGACGCCCTGAAGCCGGCGGCGCAGGTTGAGCTCGAGCGGCTGGAGGACGCCCCTCCCCTCGTCATCCTTGCCGTCGACGACGATGAGCTGGTGCTCGGCAACACGGTCGCCATGCTCGAGGACCTGGGTCACCAGGTCTTCGCCGCCTCTTCCGGTCCTCAGGCGCTGGTGGTGATGGCCGCCCATCCCGAGATCGACCTGGTGGTCACGGACTATGCGATGCCGCGCATGACCGGCCTGCAGCTGGCCAGACGCATCGCCGAACAGCGCGGCGGCGCGCCTGTTCTCCTGACCACTGGCTACGCCGAGATCCCGGAGGGCGAGGACGCGGGCCTTCCGCGCATCTCCAAGCCCTTTACCCAGGCTGACCTCGCGCGGGGCGTCGCCGCCTGTTACCGCGCGCTTCGGAACCCGGCCGAGACCCGCCGCAGCTAGCAACCGCTCGCGGGGCGCCTAAATGGCGCTCATGGCCTCCCCGCAATCCGACCTCTTCGCTGAGGCTCCGACCGAGCCTGGAGGATTGGCGTACCGCGCGGATGCGATGACGCCCGACGAAGAGGCGGCCCTGGTCGACGAGATCGCCCAGCTGGAGCTCAAGCCCTTCGAATTCCGCGGCTATCAGGGCCTGCGCCGGGTGACGGCGTTCGGCTGGCGCTATGATTACGGCGCCGTGGCGATCCAGGAGGCCGCGGAAATGCCGGCCTTCCTGCTGCCCGTCCGCGAGCGGGCCGCGGCCCTGGCGGGGCTTTCGCCGGACCAGCTGCAGCAGGCTCTGGTGACGGAATACCGGCCGGGCGCCGGAATCGGATGGCACCGCGACCGGCCCCAGTTCGGCGAGGTCGTGGGCGTCTCCCTGCTCTCACCCTGCGTGCTGCGCTTCCGGCGGCGGCAGGGCCAAGGCTGGGAGCGCGCCAAGCTGCCGGCTGCGCCGCGCTCAGCCTATCTGCTCAAGGGCCCCGCCCGGAGCGAGTGGGAGCACAGCATCGCCCCCATGCATGAGCTCCGCTACTCGGTGACCTTCCGCCGCCTGCTTGCCGCTGACTCCTAGGCTGACAGCGCGTTCGAGCGGCGAAACCGCGCGCACTTTCGCCGAACTCGCTTACGGCGTGAGGCCGTAGACCGAGGCGGCGTCGCGGTGCAGCGCCGAGCGGCTGTCGGGCCGGCTGTAGAACATGTGGCCGCCCGGATAGAGCGCCAGCTTCAGGCGGCCGGGATCGCCCATGTTGGGGATCTGGTCGATGATCAGCTGGCTCGCGTAGAAGGGGCAGGACAGGTCGGTGTAGCCGTGGACGATCAGCACCTTCAGGTGCGGGTCGACCGCCAGGGCCTGGCGCAGGTCGGTCACCGACTCGACCGTCGCATCCTCATAGCTCCAGTCCTTCCCGACCGTGTCGCTCAGCACATGGTAGTCGGAGCCGCTGTACTTCCAGCCCACGATGCGGGTGTCGAAATCGACCATGGCGCTGGTGGTCGGCGCGATAACGCCGTCCAGGATCGGATCCTGGTCGCCGCCGGTGCGGGCCTGGTAGGAAAAGGGGAAGGGATCGTAGGTCGTGACGTTGATGTCGTAGCGGCTGCCGACCTTGCCTTCCCGGCGATAAAGCTCGCGCAGCAGGGTCTGGGTGTCGACGCGGCCGCCCATGCCGCGCGCCAGCGCCGGATCGACGCCCAAGAGGTCGGTGATCCTGGCGACCACCCGCGCCGTCGCCGCCGTATCCCGTGGACCGGCCATGTAGTCGCGGATGAACTCGCCCCTGGCGTAGTCTATGGCCGGCTGCAGAGTGGCCGGGGATAGCCGCCCTTCCCGCTCGAGCTTGGCGGCCGCCATGGACGGCAGGCGCACCACCCAGCCCATGGGCGAGACGTCGTCGTCGCTGGTCAGTCCCGCGTCGAGATAGGGCGACACCATCACCACCCCCGACACGCCCACGCCCTGGGTGGTCTGCAGATAGTGGGCGATCCTTGGGGCCCGGAATCCGCCGTAGCTCTCGCCGGCGATGTACTTGGGCGAGGAGAGCCGGCCGTTCTTGGCCAGCCAGTCGTAGACGATGCGGGACAGGTACGAGATGTCCGTCTTCATCGTGTAGAATTTCTTCTTCGCCTCGTCCTCTGCCACCAGGGCGCGCGAGAAGCCGGTGCCCACCGGGTCGATGAACACCAGGTCGGTCATGTCGAGCCAGGTGTCGGGGTTGTCCTGCAGGACCGCGGGCGTCGACGGCGTGTCGCCCTGGCCGCCGAAGGGGACGTGCTTGGGCCCGAGCACGCCCAGGTTCAGGAAGGCCGAAGCCGCGCCCGGTCCGCCGTTGAAAGCGAATGTGACCGGCCGTCCCTCGGGATGGGGACCGTCGAGCACATAGGCGGTGAACACCACCTCGGCGGTCTTGCGGCCCTTTTCGTCGCGCACCGGAAGGCTGCCGACGGTGACGGTGTAGTTCAGGGCGCCGCGGGCGGTCCGCACCGTCTGTTTCACGCTGGCGTCGGCTGGAAACGCCGGCAGATCCTTCAGGAACTTCGAGTCGTCCTTGTCGGCCTTGGCGGGGGCGGCGTCCTTGCCAGAATCGTCGGCCAGGGCGCCTGATCCCAGGCTCAAGGCGAGGATCGCGGCCAGGCCGAGGGCCAGAATCTTGGTGCGCATGCTGACGTCCCCACAGAACTCGTCGGGACGGTGTTAGGCTAACTCCGGCGGGCGCGCCAAGCGCAGGGGGCGAAGATTACGACGAATTCAGGATCGGCGGAGCCGACGCCGCGCCAGGGAGCAGGCCGCCGGCAAACCCTTGCCTCGCTACTCGCCTTTGTGGGGCCGTGCCTGCCCCTGGCGGGGATCGGACTGCCGATGGTGGTGCACCTGCCGGCCTATTACGCCGGCCGGCTTGGCCTGCCGCTCTCGGCCGTGGGGCTGGCCTTCACCTTTGTCAGGCTGATCGACATCGGCTTCGACCCCCTGCTGGGCGGCCTGATGGACCGGACACGCACCCGGTTCGGCCGTTTCCGGTTCTGGTTGATCATTTCCGCGCCTGTGCTGATGCTGGCGGCCTGGATGCTGTTCATGGCCGAACCGGGCGTCGGAGCGATCCATCTCTGGATTTGGCTGGCGGTGGTCTACGTCGGCTTCTCCATGGGCTCCCTCGCCCAGACCGCCTGGGCGGCGGTGCTGTCGGAAGACTACAATGAGCGCTCGCGCATCTATGGCTGGTGGCAGACCGGCAATGTGCTGGGGATCATCCTGGTCCTGCTGCTGCCGCCGATCGTGAGCCTGGGCTTCCACCAGGGCGAAGAGGCTGGCGTCAAGGCGATGGGCTGGTTCGTGATCGTGCTGCTGCCGGTCACCATCGACCTGGCCTGCTGGCGGGTGGGCGAACCGGACGCCCTGCCCGGCCGTGATCGCGGACAGTTCGACGAACGGGCGACCGACCGACCGGGACAC
>CAZTMF010000278.1:0-4859 GCA_964614675.1 uncultured Caulobacteraceae bacterium
GGGCGAAGGCGGCCGGATCATCGATCCGGGGCGGGGTGATCAGATAGAGACGGCAGGAGGCGGCCATGCGCGGTTCTAGGGCGGTGCGACGGCGAGGGAAAGCCGCTCAGGCCACGGTGGCGCGCAGGGCCGCCAGACGGGCGAAGGCGATGGTCAGGGCCTTGCGCCGCGCCGGCGCCAGCGGGCTCTCGGGCGGCTCGCCGATCACCGCCCCGCCGAAGCCGTCAGCGACGATCAGGCCGGGGCCCTCGGGCAGGATGGCCTGGGGGAACTCCGGGGCCACGGCGAAATAGAAGTGGTCGCAGAACGGCAGGTACTCGCCCCACTTGCGGTCGGCGCGATAGTCCTCGAGCCCCGACTTCACCTCGCAGATGGCGATGCGGCCCCTGGGCGACAGGGCCATGATGTCGGCCCGCCGCCCGTTGGGCAGCCCGACCTCCAGCAAGGGCGCATAGCCCAGGGCCATCATCAGCCGCGCCGCCCCCCGCGTGACCGCCAAGGTGGTCTGCGGCCGCGACACCTCCACGAGGGTGAGTTCGATCTCCATGGCGGCAGTTTGTTTCGGTTTCGTTCTGGAGACAACGCCCCGGATTGGGTCGCCGTGAAATTGGCCCGAGCGGAACTTCGTGACCTTGGTGGTCGTCGACGTCGCTCGGACGAGCCGGACCTCTGCCGTAGGTGGACGTTGACTCTGACAACCATATGGGGGACGCGTGGCCAAGGGCTGTGCGTAGGCTGCGCGCTTGTCGAACTTCGTCGTGCACGACGGCCTGGGCGGCCGCGTCGTGATCCACAGAGCCGGCTGCGCACTGCTGGACCGTCGGTACGACGACGGAGGCGAGCGGCATGACTGCGACACCCTCGCCGCCGCGAGGCAGGTCGCCCAGCGGCTGGCGGGCTCGCCGGGATGGGCGTTTCACATCTGCGGCTGGTGCCGGCCCGACCCGCCGCACTGAGATCGAGACGCCGTCGCGGACGCCGGGCTATCCGGCCGCGTTCCTGGCGTAGTCGCAGCCTCCGGCCAGGGGACACTGACCGCACAAGGGCGCCGAGCGCCGGCAGAGCCGGTGGCCATGGGTCTTGAGCAGCAGGTAGGCGCGCTGGCGAGCGGCGAAGTCACGCGGGACGCCGACTTCGATCGCCGCGCGGGCGCCTCGGTACGTCGCAGCGAAATTCTTTCCCTCCTCGCAAATTCCTAGCCGGGTCAGCACCTGCAGGCCGCCGGCCGGCGCCGCCGCGGCCGGCTCCAGGCCGCAGAACAGGAGGATCCGCTCGGCCGCCGGCTCGCCCAGGGTCGGGAAGCGCATGAGCAGCTTGCGGGCCCGCTCGGGCGCCCGCGCCAACGCCCCCTTCAGGTCCCCGCCGAGCTGGTCCTGGACGAAGGCGGCGATCCACTTCAGCCGCTGGGCGCGCAGCTCGGGGACGATGCCGCCGGCGCGCATGAGGCGGACGAGCCCGGCCGCGTCAGCGGCGAGGATCCCGGCTGGACCGGTCCCCACCTCGGCCGCCAGGGCGCCATAACCCTTGGCGCAGGACTCGTCGGACGCCGGATAGCCGCAGTTGAGGAAGACCACCAGCTCATAGGGCTCGCCTGGCGTGGGCGAGCCGACCTCTCCGTAGAGCCCTTCCAGCCGGTCGAGGATGGCGCCGAGCTCCACGGCGGCCTCAGCGGTCGAACCAGTTGGAGGGGCCGAACAGGAGCCAGGGGACGAACAGCAGCGGGAAGCCGATCCACAGGCCGACGTCGCGCAGGCGAAGCACCAGGTGCAGCACGAGGATCGCGGCCCAGACGCAGCCCAGGCCGATGAGGCTCGCCCGTTGCTCGCGGTCTGGATGGATCAGCTTCGCTACTTGCCTGTCTGGATGAATGGGATCGGCTGGCCGCCGCCGACCACCGATGGCAACACGCCGTTCCACTTGTTGATGGCCTGAAGGCGCGCGACCTCAGGGTTCTGCCTCAGGGCCTCGCCGCGGATCTTGATGGACTCCGCCTCGCCCCGCGCGAGCGCGATCTGCTGGTCGGCCTCGGCCGTGGCCTGGGCCACCTTCGCCTGGGCCGCCAGCGCCGCCTGCTCGTTGGCGATCTTCATGTTGATCTGGGCCAGCACGGTGTCGGGCAGCCGCACGTTGCCGCCCCAGTAGAGCCGTTCGACGGCGAGGCCGAACGGAGCCATGTAGTTGCGCACGTCGCCCTCGGCCTGGTGGATCAGCTCGGCCTTGCGCGGCCCATAGATCTCCTCGACCGACATCTGGGACGCGCGGGTCACCAGGGCGTCGCGGATGGCGTTGCGCAGGGGCCCGGCGATGATCCCTTCCATCGAAGTGCGGTACTTCTGGAACAGCCGGGGCGCCCGCGAGGCGTCCACCGAGAACGCCACGGCCACGTCCGCCGCCAGAGCCAGGCCGTTCTTGTCCTGGAACTGGAACTCCTCGTTGACCGCGTTCTGCTCGGTGCTCGACTGGGTCCAGGTGTAGGTGCGGGAATAGACCGGATATTCGTAGATCTGCTGGCCGAACCCGACGAAGTAGATGCCGACTCCAAGGGCGTGGGACGAGACGCCGGCGTCCGAGCCGATGTTGTTCACCAGTACGCCCACATTGCCCGGATGCACCTGGCGGGTGCAGCCGGTCAGCGAAGCCAGCACGACGAGCACGAGCACGATCGCGCCCACCAGCAGGAGGATCGGGCGGCCCAACAGCCTTCCGCCCGGTCCGCCGCGGCGAGACCATGGCGCCCTGGAAGTCGTGTCGGTCATGTTCCCCCCCTTGGCCGCCTCAGCCGCTCGGCGATGTCGGTGAACAGCAGGAAAAGCAGCACCGGACAGGCGATCCAGATCAGGACCGCGGCGAGAAGGGCCAGATTGCTGTGCATGTCGAAGAGCCGCGGGGCGGCGACGGCGGCGAGCAGGAAGACCCCCAGTCCGCCCAGGACGGCCTCGAGGAAGATGCGGATGAGCAGGAACCTGCCGCCCCGGCCCCGCGACCCGATTTCGACCAAGCTCATGCCCTCGACCCCAGGTGGTGGATTATAGGCTTAGCCGTGGGCTGCTCAAGCGTGGGACGGCCAGCGATTGTCGGTCGGTCGGCGAGGCCTATGGTGCGCAGCTGATCCACCCCTCCCAGACCGAGCCCATGCGCGTCCTGACCCTGACCCTTCTGATCAGCGCCCTCGCCGCGCCTCTCGCCCTGGCCCAGACCCCGTCCCCGCACCCGATGACCGACGCAAAGCCCGCCGCCGCAGACGCCGATCCCTTCCTCTGGCTGGAGGAGGCGGAGAGCCCCCGCGCCCTCGACTGGGCCAGGGCCGAGAACGCCCGGTCGCTGGGGCTGCTGGAGGCCGACCCGCGCTATCCGGTGCTGCTGCAGGACGCCAGGAAGATCGTCGACGCCACCGACCGCATTCCGACGCCCGGTTTCCGCGCCGGCCGGATCTACAACTTCTGGCAGGACCCGGTTCACGTGCAGGGTCTGTGGCGGCGGACCACGCTGGAGAGCTACCAGACCGCCGACCCCGCGTGGGAGCCGGTGCTGGACGTGGACGCGCTCTCCAAGGCCGAGGGCAAGACCTGGGTCTACGAGGGGGCCGATTGCCTGCCGCCCGACCAGCGCCTGTGCCTGGTCACCCTGTCGAACGGCGGCGAGGACGCCCACGAGGTCCGAGAATTCGACCTCGACAAGGCGCGTTTCGTGGACGGCGGCTTCCTGTTGCCGCGTTCCAAGCAGGACGTGGCCTGGCGGGATCCCGACACCCTGGTGGCGGCGCGCGACTGGGGTCCCGGCACCATGACGGAGTCGGGCTATGCCTTCGTGGTCAAGCTGGTGAGGCGCGGCGCGCCCCTGGCCGAGGCACAGGAAGTGTTCCGCGGCAAGCCGGTGGACGTTGGCGTCTCGCCCTATTCCCTCTTCGACCCGCAGACCGGCCAGCAGGTGGTGCTGATCCACCGTTCGGTCAGCTTCTTCGAGTCCGAGAATTATGTGCTGACCGCCTCGGGCGTGGTGAAGCTGCCCCTGCCGCTGAAGGCCTCGATCGTCGCCCTGAACGGCGGCCAGCTCCTGTTCACGCTCAAGGAGGACTGGGCGCCCCGGAACGGCGGCAAGGCGATCCCCAAGGGCTCGCTGGCCGCAGCCGACTTCGCGGAGCTGCAACGCGGCGGAACCTCCTCGGTCGTGGTGCTGATGACGCCGGGCCCGCGCGAGTCCATCGAGCAGGTCTCCGCCACCAAGGGCCGCATCGTCGTCGCCGCCTATGAGAACGTGAAGGGCCGGGCCCTGGTGTTCCACCGCGGCGCGGACGGCGCCTGGACACGCC
This sequence comes from uncultured Caulobacteraceae bacterium, assembly GCA_964614675.1. Classification (GTDB taxonomy): domain Bacteria; phylum Pseudomonadota; class Alphaproteobacteria; order Caulobacterales; family Caulobacteraceae; genus JANWHQ01. Next base: position 4,310 of record CAZTMF010000278.1, read on the forward strand.
AGGCCATTCCCCTGCCCGACAAGTCGGCGGTCGACCTGGTCGACACCGACGACCGCAGCGACATGGCCTTCCTGAGGGTGTCGAGCTTCCTCGACCCGCCGACCCTCTATCTCGCCGACACGGCCACGGGCGCGCTGAAGCCGGTGAAGAGCCTGCCGGCCCGCTTCGACGCGTCCCATCACGTCGTGGAGCAGTTCGAGGCGACCTCCACCGACGGGACCAAGGTCCCCTATTTCGTGGTGCGGCCCAAGGACCTGAAGTTCGACGGCTCGGCGCCCACGGTGCTCTACGCCTACGGCGGCTTCGAGGCCTCCATGCTGCCGGGCTATTCCGCCACCAACGGCAAGCTGTGGCTGGAGCGCGGCGGGACCTATGTGCTGGCCAATATCCGGGGCGGCGGCGAGTTCGGCCCGGCCTGGCACGACGCCGGGCTGAAGACCAACCGCCAGCGCATCTTCGACGACTTCGCCGCCGTGGCGAAGGACCTGATCGCCCGGAAGATCACCAGCCCCCGCCGGCTCGGCATACAGGGCGGCTCGAACGGCGGGCT
>CAZTMF010000279.1:0-3061 GCA_964614675.1 uncultured Caulobacteraceae bacterium
TCATGGTTCCCGCCTCTTCGCGGGTCCACATCCGGCCTTCCGGATGTTGACGCGGACCCGGCGCGGGCCCGAACACCACGGGCATGCGGTAGCGGGCGCCGGGTTTGAATTCGAAGGGCATTGAAGCTTTCCTAGACCGGGGATTGGGACTGGCCGGACGTCGCGGTCGCCGTTGGCCGAACCGGTCGCCGACAAACAAGACTTGACCAATTGGTCGACTTTGCACGAACTAGTCACTATTGGAAATGCAAAGTGTCAAGCTGAACTTCCGACCCGTGCTTCTTCCAATGCCTCCGGCGCAGCCCCTTCGGCTGGGCTAGGGGGCGCGCCAGGGTCTCGCGCCCCGCTGAGGAGAGTCGTCGTTGAAGACATCGACCCAAACCAAGCCCGCCGCCGGCTCGCCCCGGGTGGAGCGCAGGCGCGCGCGGACCCGTGAAGCCCTGTTGAACGCGGCCCAGCAGCTGCTCTCCACCCGGCCGGCGGGGGCGGTGAACGTCGACGAGATCGCCGAGTTGGCCGACGTCGCCAAGGGAACCTTCTACAACTACTTCGCCGACAAGGACGCGCTCGTGCGTGAGGTCGAGGACGCTGTTCGGGCCGAGCTCGAACAGCGCATTTCCGAGACGAACACAGGAGTCGAGGATTCGGCTGATCGAATCGCGCGCGCTTTCGCGGCCATGCTCAACTGGTCACTGGGCGATCCAACCAAGGCGCGGACGCTTCTTCGGATGACGCCGCATTTCGCCGACCCGGATGCTCCGAGCAATTCCGGGGTGAGGCGCGATGTCCACACCGGCGTCGCCGAGGGCCGTTTCACCGGGATCACCGACGAGGCGGGCGTCGTTCTGGTGTTGAGCGTGATGACGGGCGGGGTCAATCGCGCCCTCGACCTGGTCCAGACGAAGAAGGTCCGCGTGCTCGGCCAGAGTCTGGCCAAAGCCCTGTTGGTGGCCCTGGGCCTTCAGCCAAGCGACGCCGCCGAGGTTGCGGCGCGCGCCATGACGCTAGTGGGTTAGCGCGGACTCATCGAGCAGTCTCAGACCGAGGTACTCGCTCCGGGTAAGACACAGCGTCGCCGGCAATCCGGCGGCCGTCCGGCCGTGGCTCAAGCGGACCTCATATTCACCCTCTCCAGGTTCGAGGCCATCGAATTTGTAGTCGCCGAACACATCGGTCTTGGTGGTCTGGAGCGGCGCGCCGTCCAGCCACAGCTCGAGCTCGACGCCTTCAGCGCAGTCTTCGACACCGTCACGGATCTCAGCGAGAGAACCGCCGATGAACGCCTTATCGACGCGATCGAAATTCCGATAGTAGATGCGCGGCTTGGCGCCGAGCTCGGGCCGAAGAGTCCGGAGCCCCTCCCGCGCCGCCCGCTCCGCCATCGCCGCGTCCTCCACCTTCACCGCCTCGATGGCGCCGGTCGGGCAGACCTGGGACACCCGCGGCTCCTTCCAGCCCTGGTCGAGCAGGTGGGCTTCGAAGATCCAGTTCTGTGGCAGCCGGAGCTCGTCGTTCCAATGAATATGACCGTACGGGCACATTCCCACGATGTCCTTGCGGCCCTTGGCCTTGACGGGGTCGATGAGCACGATGCCGTCAGCCCGCTTGGTGATCACGCCTGCGGTGTCGGCGTTCATGCAGGGAGCGGCATCACAGTGATTGCAGGCGACCGGATAGTGCGAGGCGTCGATCATCGGGGCCACGCCACGCTCCTGGCGTTCGACGCGGAACCAGCGGGCGCCTTTGGCAGGCTGCGGCGCGGCGTAGCCCGGGAAGTCGTTGCCCCCGTGCTCGTCCTTCACCGCCAGAAAGCAGTTGTTGCAGTTGTTGCAGCGGTCGACGTCGACGACGAGATTCCACTTCTTCACGATGCGAGCTCCTGCCGCTCTTCGGGCGCGTGAACACCTTCCAGCCGCTCCCACGTCTCGATCTGCACCAGGCAAAGCGAGCCGGCCGAAGCGACCGTGCCGCGCGCCTGCATCCGATCTGGCGAGAGCAGGTTCATGCTGCCGCCGAGGTCGGGCGTTCCTGGACCGTCGATCGGCTCATATCGCGCGGAGGATTCGTAGGAATGCGCGATCCCGGGCGCCATGCGCTCGGTCACGTCGGCCGCGCAGATCACTGAGGCGCGGTCGTTGAACACGCGTACGAGGTCATGATGGGCGATGCCCCTCGCCTCCGCGTCCGCCCGGGCGATGCGTACGATGTGGTAGTATTGGCCGTCCTTAAGCACCCGATGGTCCAGCAGGTCGTTGATCGCGCTCGATTTTCCATCCTGAGCCGTATGGAAGCTGAAACGCTGGTGCGCGGTGAGCAGCTGCAATGGATACTTGGCGTAGAGGTCCGCGGCGTCGGGCCCCTCGAAGGCGCGGGTGTACTGCAGCACTGGCGGCCGATCCTCGTTCCCCTTCAGCCGCTTCAGCGAGTTCGGCACGAACTCGAACTTGCCTGACTGGGTCTGGAGGCCATGAAGGAAGCGGCCGCTGTAGCCGGCCGGCAGCGGGTACGGCTCGGGAAGGTCCTTCGGCCGCCCTTCGTAGAACCAGCGCATGTCCACGCCAGCTTTCCCGGCCTCGGTTTCCGGTGGAACGACGAAGTAGCCCTTCCTGAGAAACGACTTCCAGGAGATGTGCTTGGGCAGGTCGGTCGACTTGTAGACCCGCTGGACCCAGTCCTCTTCCGAGCTGCCCTCCGAGAAATAGGCGCCGAGACCCAGCCGCTTACAGATGTCCCAAAAGATCTGATAGTCCGACTTGGATTCGCCGAGCGGCTCGATGCACTTGTGCTGCAGGGCGATCACGCGGTGGTTCAACTGGCCCATCCAGTGCAGGCCGAAACCGCCGGTGTTCGACCATTCCCCGATGTCGAACCGCTCGAACTGGGTGCAGGCCGGCAGGATCACGTCGGCGAACTGCGTTTCGCCCTCCATCCAGATCGCCTGGGAGACCACGCACTCCAGCTCGGGGGACTGGTACATGCGCTCGAAGCGTGAGGAGCCGTTGATGGTGCTCATGTACGACGCGCCGTACTTGTAGAGCATGTGGACCTTCGAATAGCCGGG
>CAZTMF010000279.1:3161-4838 GCA_964614675.1 uncultured Caulobacteraceae bacterium
TCCCCAGCCCTGCATGGCCATGAGCATCACCATGGCGCGGGCCCACTGGATTCCCGACGCGTTGCGGCAAGCGCCGCCGAACCCGCCGCCATTCACCCCGCAGCCCAGATAGGTCTTCTTGCGGCCCCACTCGCGGGCGAGCGCCCTCACCTCTCGGGCCGGGATGCCCGTCTCGCCCGCCTGCCACTCCGGCGTCTTGTCGACGCCGTCGGTGACGCCCAGGACGTAGTCTTTCCACTCCTCGAAGCCGGTCGTGCGGTTCTCGACGAACCATTGGTCGTAGAGGCCCTCCTTGATCCAGACGTTCATTATGGCGATCGCCATCGCCGTGTCGGCGCCGGGCCGGATCGGCAGCCACTTGCCCCCCACGAACGCGGCCGTGGGGCAGTAGTGGGGATTGATGTGCACCGTCTTGATGCCGAGCTCTTTGGCCCAGAGCCGGCGTTCGCTGGCCTCGGTGCCGCCGTAGGCCCCAAACTGCGACTCCGGGTCCGACGACCAGTAGATCATCAGCTCGCAGTTCTGCAGCGCGTCCTCCAGGGTGCCGTACCCCCCGGTCGCGCCCAGCCGCATGCTGTTGCCGTAATGGTGCATGGCGCCCCAGTACCAGCCCTCCCAGGAATCGGGATTGAGCACGACACGGGTCACGCCGATCGCGTTCCCGAAGCGCATCATCGAGCTCAGGTAGTAGCCGACATTGCCCCACTGGTGATGCGAGGGATGGGCGAGCGCGATCGCCCCCGGTCCGTGGACCTGCTTCTGGCGCACGATCTCATTCGAGACGATGTCGAGGGCCTCGTCCCAGCTGATGCGGACATAACCTGACTTGCCCCGGTTCTGCGGATTGCGCTCCCCGTTCGGGTCGAAGTCGACCCGCTTCATCGGATGGAGCAGGCGCTTTTCCGAATAGACGTTGGCCTTCATCGACAAGGCGTGGGGCGCGACGAGGGCCTTTTTCCGCGGCGAGAAGCTGCGTCCCCGCGCCGTCATGGTCCAGCCGCATGCATCCTCTTCGGTGAACTCGATGATGTTGGTGCGGACGATCCGGCCATCCTTGACGTAGACGTGCAGCGGCCCGCCGTTGGTCATCTGGGTGTAGCGATGGGAGCCGTCGCTCATCGGCTCGCCATAGCGCCAGCCATCGGTCTCGAGCTTGTTGGCCAGCTGCATGAACCAGGCGATGGTCTCGTCGTCGCCCATCAGGATCACGCGGAAGTTCTTCCCGGCGTGGACGGTCTCTGCGTAGTTGATCGGCGGGGTCAGCAACGTGACGGCGGTGTCGACGTCCTTGAACATCATCGTCATGTGCGGACTGGGATGCACACCGCGCCGCGAGGCCACCTTGCCGCCCTCGAACACGTAGTATCGAGCGATCGAATTGTCCTTCAGGCGGATCTGGACGACGCAGTCCCGCTTCTCCAGATGAGCGCGGAAGGTCGAGCTCGACTTGGCCTTCAGCCGAAACAGGTGCGGCAAGCCGACGAGCGTGGCCTTCAGTCGGAGCGTCTTCAAATCCATCTGCACGTCCTTTGCCGGAGCGCTCCATCCCAAGACTGCCGTTGGGATCGCTGGGCCGGTAATCGCCGGGCGCCCCAAAGCGCCGCGACTAGGCTCGCGGCCCTGACGCGGCCGGCCACTTCAGCAATTTCATTGCGGAGGGCCGCCGTCGGTCACGCC
>CAZTMF010000280.1:0-4814 GCA_964614675.1 uncultured Caulobacteraceae bacterium
GCGCGCACCTCGACCTCGTGGGCGACGATGTTGAGCGTGCCGCCGCGCTTGATGCCCGGCGAGGCGTCCTGGTGGCGGAAGTGCAGCGGCACCGAGATCTTGATCATCTGGTGCGCGTCGACCCGGTAGAGGTCGAAGTGGATCGGCTCGTCGGTCACCGGATGGAACTGGACGTCCTTGGCGATGACCGGCTGCGTCTCGTCGCCGTACTTCAGGGTCACCAGGTGGCCCAGCAGCTTGCCCGTATAGAGCGCCTTGCGGAAGTCGTTGGAGCGCACGGCCAGGGGCACGGGCCCGAGCTGGCCGCCATAGAGCACGCCGGGAACCTTGTGCTGATTGCGCACGGCGCGCGCATTGCCGGTCCCGGCGCCATCGCGCAGTTCAACGTTGAGAACGATTTCGGCCATCGCCTTGCCTCAAAACGAAACCGCCGCGCGTCTGCGCGGCGTACATCCAACCATCCCGAAGGGTGCGGCTAGATACACGCATCGGCCCGGGGGCGCAACCAGCGCCGGAGCCCGGGAAATAGGACCCGTTTCAGCGCCTCGTCGAACTGGCCGCGAGCGGAGAGTCCAGCCCCGCGGTGGGGGATGCCTCGGCCGTGACGGTTGCGATCATGGGAGGCGTGATGGCGGCCGGTTGCGGATGACCGATCGAGCTGGCGACGCACTGACCGGTGTCGCTCATCACGTGCAGGCCCAGGCAGAAGATGTCCTCGTAATAGGGCCGGGCGACCGACAGGCACTGGTAGAGGTTCAGCTTCGCCATGTTGAAGCAGTAACCGTCGTTGTCGTTCACCAGCAGCGGCATGACGTAGTCCAGGTTGGCGTCGCCGGCGCGTCCCAGGACGGCGAGGGCGGCCAGGGCCATGCCCCGGACCACGGCCTGGCTATAGGGGGGCTGCACCGGCGGACCGCTGATGGCAACGGGCGAAGCGCCGGTCTCGGCCTGTTCGAGCTGGGCCTTCAGGTCGTCGTCGGCCGCCACCGGACTGACCGACAGGCCCTTGATGTCGGAAAGGCGCTGGTCGGGGTTGGGCACGGGCTTCTTCGACCAGGCCGCCTTGAGCTGGATATCCAGGGACTCCTGCTTGACCTTGGCGCCCGCGGCCGTGAGCCGCGCGGCCTGGGCGTTCAGGGTCGAGACGATCAGGCCGGCGGCGGATTCGTGGCCGTTCAGGGTCAGGACGTAGTTGGGGTCGGCCAGGATGTAGCCGATCATCGCATCGCGCGAGGAGGCGTGCGAGGCGAAGCCCTTGAGGGTGCTGACGAAGGCCGGGTCCTGCAGGGCCACGATGGCCGCGTAGGCGACGACGCCCTGCTGCAGCTGGTGCTGTTCGGAATGGGCCGCGATCCGCAACGCGTCGCTGATGGAGGGGCCGTTAGTGAACACCGGGCTGATCGCGCTCGCCTTGCGCATGTAGGTGGCGTAGGCGCCGGCCTGCTGCACCACATAGCCGGCGAGCACGGGCGGCCCCACGGGGAGCTCGGCCTCCACCGGCGCCGGCGGAGGCGGAGGCGCCGCTTTCTTCTTGCCGCCGAATGAAAAGGCCGCCGCGGAGCTCGCGGAACCCAGGGCGAAGATGACGACCGCGGCTATTACAGCAAAGCTTGGAGCAAAGGCGCGGACCTGGGCGCGAGTCATGGACGGCGTTCCCCCGGAGATACTGATCGGCGCCCATTCTAGTCGCGCGGAGTCCCGCGGCAAACAAAACAACATCGTTACCTTGGCCGTTGGAGACGTGGCGCAGAGCCGCAGCCTTCGCCGCGGCGATCCAGGTTCGATGTCCCCGGCGCCGCGGACGGCGTTCTACGACCCGACCGCCGGCCACTGATCGTCGAGTCGCCACCGGGAGATCCATGCCTCGCCCGTCTTGGCCAGGCGCACAACTTTTGATTGCTTGAAATCAAACTGTAAAGTCAAAGGTGTAGGCGTTAACCATGCGCGCCGGTCGCGCGGCCGGTGCGACGGTCATCGGAGGGCGGACGATGGATTATGTGGGCGGACCAGGGAACGACACCCTGAACGGCGGTCCGGGCAATGACACCCTGAGCGGCCTAGGGGGCGACGATACGCTGGACGGCGGGCCGGGCGACGACACCCTGGATGGGGGTTCGGATGTAGACACGGCCACCTATGCGGACGCCACAGCGGCGGTGACGGTATCGTTGGCGCTGAGCGGACCTCAGGCGACCGGAGGCGCGGGGACCGACACCCTCATAAGCATCGAGCGGCTGATCGGCTCCGATTTCAACGACACCCTGACCGCCAGCGACGCCGGCAGCTACCTGTTCGGCGGCCGGGGACTAGACCTGCTGATCGCGGGCGCCGGCGACGACACGCTCGACGGCGGCTCCGACAACGACATGGTCTCCTACCGGAACGCCTCGACCGGCGTGACGGTCAATCTGTCGACATCGGGCGCCCAGGCCACGGGGGGCTCGGGCCACGACACCCTCATCTCGATCTCCCAGCTGGAGGGATCGGCCTACGACGACCACCTCACCGGCAATTCCGAGGACAACATACTGCTCGGTGGCGCCGGAGCGGACACCCTCGTCGGCGGGTCCGGAAACGACACTCTGGACGGCGGCCCTGGCGATGACCTGCTGAAGGGCGGGGCCGGCCTGGACACAGCCTCGTACGCCTCGGCGACCGGCCCGGTGACGGTCAGCCTGGACATCTCGGGCGCCCAGGACACTGTCTCCGAAGGGCACGACACCCTGTCGCAGATCGAGAACCTCGCCGGCTCGGCCTACGCTGACCACCTGACCGGCAACATCCACGACAACGTGCTGTCGGGCGGCGACGGCGACGACGTCATCAACGGCAACGGCGGCAACGACACCATCGAAGGGGGCGCGGGGAACGACACCCTGGTCGGCGGGGCCGGCGCGGACACCGTCACCTACGCACACGCGACCTCGGGCGTGACGGTCAGCCTGCACCGGAACTTCGCCCAGGACACCGGCGGAGCCGGAATCGACACCATCAGCGGGTTCGAGAACCTCACGGGCTCGAAATACGATGACCACCTTACGGGCGACACCGGCAATAACATCCTGGACGGTGGCGACGGCGACGACGTCCTCTACGGTTTTGGCGGGACCGATGTCCTGAACGGCGGCATCGGAGGGTTCGACACCGCCAACTATGGCGATGCGACCGCGGCCATCACGGTCAATCTCGGCCTCTCGACCGCCCAGAACACTGGCGGCGCGGGGGTCCTGACCTTGATCCACATCTCCGGCTTCGTCGCGGGCTCGGGCGACGACGTGCTGACCGGAGGCGGCGCCAGCGTGCTGCACGGAGGGGCTGGCGACGACATCCTGGATCCAGGCAGCTTTGGAAGCGCCCAGCCTGGCGCCCTGCTCGATGGGGGTGACGGCTTCGACACAGTCACCTTCTCTGCGGCGAAGTCGGGCATCACTGTGAACCTCTCGACGGCGGGTTCGCAGGACACCGGCGGAGATCGATATCAGGCATTCAAATCGATCGAGAAGCTCGTCGGAACGCCCTACGCCGACACCTTCACCGGCAGCAGCGGCGACGACACCCTCGTCGGCCTGGGCGGAAACGACATCCTGTCGGGCGGGGCCGGAAACGACACGCTCGATGGCGGCGCCGGCCATAACATCCTGAAGGGCGGGGCCGGGAACGACATCCTGAACGGGACGGCGGGAACCTCCGACGACCTCATGGGCGGCGCCGGCAACGATCAGATCTCGGGCAACGGGTTCGATACGGTCGACTATTCCGACGCCGCCCACGGGGTGACCGTCGACCTGTCGCTCAGCACCGCCCAGGATACCGGCTGGGGCGTCGATACCCTGACCGGCGGGATCACGGGCGTCATAGGCTCGTCCTACGACGATGTCCTGACGGGCAGCCTGGGCTACAACTCCTTCACCGGCGGTGCGGGAGGCGACATCTTCGTCTTCAAACAGATCGCCGACAGCCAGCCCGGCGGCCCCGACGTCATCACCGATTTCGTCGAAGGCCGGGACAAGATCAGCCTGCACCTGATCGACGCCGACACGACCACCCCCGGGAACCAGGCCTTCCACTTCGGAGCCACGCCCGGCCATACGGGGGACATCGTCGCCACCACCTCCGGCGGGAACACCGTCCTGAACATCTACGTCAACGGCGACACCACGCCGGACATGGTCATCCAGCTCAACGGGCTCCACCCCGGTCTTTCCGCGGGTGATTTCTATCTCTGAACGGCCGGGCTCAATCGAAGAGCTTGGAGACCGATTCCTCGTTGGCGATCCGGCGGATGGCCTCGCCGATCAGGGAGGCGACCGAGACGTAGCGCACCTTGGGGCTGGCGCGGATGGGTTCGGCGCCGTCGATGGAGTCGGTGACCACCAGCTCCTTCAGCGCCGAGGCCTCGACACGCTCCACCGCGCCGCCCGACAGCACCCCGTGACTGACGTAGGCCGACACCTCCTCGGCGCCCTCCTTCATCAGGGCCGCAGCCGCGTTGCAGATGGTGCCGCCCCCGTCGATGATGTCGTCGAACAGGATGCAGCGGCGGCCCCTCACGTCGCCGATGATGTTCATCACCTCGCTGACGCCGGGACCGGAGCGGCGCTTGTCGACGATGGCGAGGTCGGCCTGCAGGCGGCTGGCCAGGGCCCGCGCGCGGACCACGCCGCCGACGTCCGGCGACACGATCATCAGCTCCTTGGCCTTGGCGAAGTTCTCGCGGATGTCCTGAGCCAGCACCGGCGTCGACAGGAGGTTGTCGGTCGGGATGTCGAAGAAGCCCTGGATCTGGCCGGAGTGCAGATCCATGGTCAGCACCC
>CAZTMF010000281.1:0-4802 GCA_964614675.1 uncultured Caulobacteraceae bacterium
GCTTGGGCTCGCCCGCGGCGACGACTCCGCGCCCGGCGTCGGCGACAAGAAGCTGTCGGAGATACGGCCCGAGGAGCGCACCACGCCGGCGGGTCGCTTCGTGGCGTCGCTGGGCTATGGCCTGGGGAAGCAGGACATCCTTTGGGTGGACTACGACACCTCCCTGGCCCTGCATCGCGTGTCCTCGGTCAGCACCAAGGAAGGGCGGCTGCAGCGGATGGTCTCGACGTCGCCCCTCGACCGTCGGATCACCTTCGGATGCATCAACGTCCCGGCGGCCTTCTACGACCGCGTGATCCATCCGATGTTCACGGCCACGAACGGCGTCGTCTACATCCTGCCGGAGACCAAGCCGGTCGCCGAAGTCTTTGATTTTCACGCGTGACCGGCTGAGCGGATCGCCCGAGGGTCGGGACTACGGCCCGGCCGCCTTGCCGGCCGCGGCCGGCGGGCCGAAGCCGGCGAAGACCTGCGCGATCGATCGCGTCTCCGGCAGGATGTAGACCACGCCGTTGGTGGCGGCGAAGGCCGGGTCGATCACGGCGTCATAGAAGGCGGCCGGGACGTTGATGCAGCCATAGGAGATCCGGCGGTCCCGCGGTGACGGGGACGCCAGCCTCTGCAGGCGGTGCTCGCGGGGATTGGTGGTGATCACCCGATGCAGGGCGACGCCGGACTCGTAGTCGACCCACAGGACATTCTTTTCGCCCAGGTCCTGGCCCAGCGAAGCCACGAAGCGCCCAGCAGGGGTGACCCGGTCTTTAGGGCTGATGTCCGCAAGTCGGCGCTGGCCGATCCCGGGGGCGACGTCGTCGCCCCGGGCCAGACCCAGCAGCGCAGGCGCGGCGCCGCTCAGCCGGCCGTGCATGTCGAACACGAAGACCTCGGCGGCCACCTTGTCGACGATCACGAAGGGCATGCCGGCGTTGTCTCCGGCCGCGACCACCCAGTCGGCCATATGCCGCGCATCGTCCGACGCGGATCTGCCCGTGAAGTCGGCGCGAGCCTCGGCCGCCGGGGCCGATTGAGCCGAAGCCGGCTCCGCGATCGCGACACCGAGGCAGAGCGCCGCAGCCGCGATCGCCGCGAACCTCCTGGCGGAGACCCCGCCGAGGATGGCTTGCGCCCGGGTCCTCAATTCCGATCCTGCTTGCGCGGGTGGAAGGGGGCCACATAGGGCGTGGGTGCAACGAGCGTCGGCGCCACGATCGCCGGGGTTATGACCGGGTGCGCCTCGGCCACCTGGACCAAAGGCATCCTGACTCCGCCGCCAAGCACGGCGAGCTGAAGGCCCAAAGGCGCCCCCACCAGGGCTGGGGCGAAGGCCACCACCGTGGGCGTCAAGGCCGCCCGCGTGGGCGTGGGGGTCGGCGTCGGAGCCGGGGTTGGGGTTGGGGTTGGGGTTGGCGCGGGTGTCGGCACAGGCGTCGGTGTCGGAGTGGGCACAGGCGTCGGCGTCGGGGTTGGCGTGGGCGTCGGCGTCGGTGTGGGAGCGGGCGTAGGCGTCGGGGTTGGGGTCGGTGTCGGCGTCGGTGTCGGCGCGGGCGCCGGAGTGGGCGTCGGAGTTGGCGTTGGGGGCGGAGGAGGGGGAGGCGGCGGAGGCGGAGGCGGAGGCGCCGCCGCGGTGATGCTTCCCCTCGTCCTGAGGGTGGTCGAGCAGCAGGCGACCGGCAGGGCATACAGGCCTGCATTGGAGCCGGCCAGGCTATAGCCGCTGAAACCGATCCCGACGTTGACACCAACAGTTGCGCTGTCGAACGCGGCGGTCGCCCCAGGGTCGGCGACCAGGGTCACGCCGGCCGGGACGCCGGAGGCGAGCGTGGTGTTGAACCCAGCGAGAGTCACCGCCGTGGAGCCGTCGAAGGCCTTGGTCCCGTTCGGGAAGACCAGCATGAACTGTGCGAGGCTCACGCCGGCGCCGCTCAGGGTGAAGTGGGGCAGGTAGTCGGTCGGCGCTGCATACGAGATCGGGTTGTAATAGATGACCGCCGGCGCAGCCGTGACCGTGATCGGCGGGGTCAGGGGCGCGAAGATCACCGTGCCGCCAGCGGGCCCCGGCCCGGTCCCGCCGTTTCCAGCGACGATCACCAGCCCCCGAGCGAGCCCGAGGTCCTGGGCGGGAATGGTGCTTCCGTTGGTCACGGTGATGGCGTCGGCGATGAGGACGTTCCTGGCGGCGCAGAGCGTGATGTTGCCGTCCGTGGATGTCAGCGCGGCGAGGGTGGCCAGGGTCAGGTCGCGCCCGGCGCTGAGCAGCATGCTGCCGTTGGTTGTGGTGATCGGGGCGTTGATGTTGGCGTTGCGGCCACAGCAGATCACGAAGTTGCCGTTGGTGGCCGTGACCGCCGCATTCAGGTTCACGTCGCGGAGCGCGTTCAGCGTCAGTGTGGTGGTGCTGGGCGCGGCGGTCCAGGCGATGGCTTCATTCACGTTGATGTCGCCGTTGCCGGCCGTCGTCGAAGTGCGGGTGACCACCGGCGGCGTGCCGTTGGTCTTGCCGCTGGCCGCGCCGGGCAGGGTGCTGATGATAACGCTGGCGGTGACCAGCCTCGCCGACAGGGTCGCGCCGGAGATATTGTCGCCCGCGGCGCTGCCGATGGTGAAGTCGACCGGATCTATGGTCCAGGTCCCGGTCACGCCCCCGGGCGCGAGGGTGGTGACGTTGGAGCTGGCCGCGACGTTCACCGTGGCGGCCGAGGTCTCGATGGCGCCGCCGGATCCGCCGTTGGGCGCGCTGGCGTCCAGCACGCCGCCGACGTTCACGACGCCGCTTTCCATGCCGCCCAGCAGGCTGATCACGCCGTTGCGGCTGCCGATGGTCTGAGCCTCGATGACGCCTGTGTTGTTGACCACGGTCTTCAGCAGGTCACCCGCCGCCTGGGCGGTCAGGATGACCTTGCCGCCATTGGCCTGGATCATGCCGCCGTTCTCGACCAGGGCGTTGATCGCGCCCCGGTCGACCGTGACGTTCAGCAGGCCGTCGCCAGCCACGTCGAGGGTGATCGCCGAGCCGGCCGCCATGGCGACCGTCCCGAGATTGGCGGCGATCAGGCCCTGATTGCTGACCGAGCCGCCCAGCAGGGCGACGGAGCCGCCATTGGCGTTGATCGAACCCCGGTTCAGCACGGTCCCGCGGCCCGGGCCGGAGAAGTGGTAGCGGCCGGCCATGAAGTCGGCGTCGGTGATGTTCAGGGTCGAGGCCACCAGGCCGCCGACGTTCACCTGGGCGCCCTGGCCGAACAGGACGCCGTTCGGGTTGACCAGGAACACCTTGCCGTTGGCGGAAAGGTTCCCGAGGATGCTGGACGGGTCCGGCCCCGTCACACGGTTCAGCGCCACGGCGCTGCTGTTCGGTTGGGCGAAGCGGACGGTTTCCCCCTGCGCGATGCTGAAGCCTTGCCAGTTGAGCACGGCGTTCTGGCTCGACTGGGTGACCGTCAGGGTGTTCCCGTTCGCGGACAGGCTGGCTGCTCCAGCGGCGACGGAGCCCCCGTTGGGCATGGCCTCGGCGGTCGTGACGATCGCCAGGCTGCTGGCCGCACAGAGCAGGGCGGTCCGGGCGACAAGACGGAGGTTGGCGGCGCGGGAGAGCGCTCGCGGACTGAGGTACATGAACACATTCCTTGTTTCGGCGGACGGTGAGCTGGTCGCTGACGCCGACATCAGAAGAACTTCACGAGCTGGACCCAGGCCCTGCCGTGGGAGAAGGGGCCCGGGATCCCTTTGGCGTCGCCCACGGTGTGGGCGTAGGAGGCCCTGACGGCGAAGTTGTTGGCCACGGTCCAGTCGAGGCCGACGCCAGCGCCGCTGCCGCTCTGGCGGTTCGGGCCGGGCAACCAAGGCGTATGGTTGACCTTGACCGCGCCGGTGTCGAAGAAGGCGAACAGTTGCAGCCGCCCGGGGATGGGTTGCGGGGGAGGCGGCAGCTGAAGTCGCGCCTCGATCGTCGCCACGTAGCCGTCGTCGCCGTAGATCGCGCCCTCGGGGTAGGCCCGGACGGCATAGGCGCCGCCGAGTTCCATCTTCTCGGAGATGTCGAGGTTCTTGGAGGCGAACTGGCCCCGGATCAGGCCGTAGACAGAGAATGGACCGTAGACGGTCTGCAGTCGCGACAGACTGTAGGAGAGCTTGCCGTATCCGCCGTTGGCGTGGGCCGTGGCCTCGTCGAGCAAGCGGTTGGACGGCGTGCGCAGGTCGAGGTGGCCGAAGGTGTAGCCAAGCGAATAGGTGTTCCAGCCACCGCCGCCGAAGGTGTCGTGATGGTCGCCCCTGATGCCGATCCCGAGCGCGTATTCGGTCTTGTCGACGACCGAGCCGACCGCGTCTTCCTTGTCCTGGAAGGTGCGATAGTCGAAGTCGCCGGCCAGCTCGAGGTTGTTGTCGTAGGATCGGACCAGCGGGTAGCTGGCGTAGACGCTGGCCACCTGGGCGGTTCCGTGGGCCTGCAGGCTCTCGAAGGCGCCATGGAGCCGATAGCTGAGCGCGGCGTACGACACGCCGACCGTCGCCTCCTGGACCTGGAGCTGATAGCCGATGCGACCGTAGTTCAGCCCGTCGAAGGAGCTCAGGGCGCGTAGGCTGAGCTGGTCGCCTTGACCGGTGGGATCGTTGATGTTCAGCGTGCCGCCCAGCCGATAGGCGCCTGAATAGGGACTGCCGGCGTTGTCGCCGTCGATCTCGCCCGAGACGCGCGGGCCGGGCGTCAGGGCCACGTTCAGGTCCGACGTGCCGACCGCCACGCCCGGGCTGAGGGTCGATTTCACCACCACGCCCGGAATGTCGGACAGCAGCAGCAGGCGCCG
>CAZTMF010000282.1:0-4800 GCA_964614675.1 uncultured Caulobacteraceae bacterium
GGGTGTTCGAGAAGCACTTCACCCTGAACCGCGCCTGGAAGGGCACCGACCAGGCTTTCAGCCTGGAGCCCGCCGGCCTGAAGCGGGTGGTGCGCGATCTGCACCGCACGGTCGAAGCCTTGGGTGACGGGCAGAAGATCCCCTACGAGTCCGAGACCAAGCCGCTCAACAAGATGGTCAAGCGGATGGTCGCCGTCCGCGACCTGCCGGCCGGTCACGTCCTCGCCTTCGAAGACGTCGACTATCGTATCCCGGTCGAGGCCAAGATTACGCCGAACGCCCTGCCGCCCTACTGGGTCGACTATTTCGTCGGCAAGACGCTGGTCTCGGCCGTGCCGGCCCAGGAAATCATCGGCTGGACGGAGATCGGCGAGACGCCGAAGCAAGGCTGACGCGCCATGGCGGCTGACTTCGACCTGGGCGGCCGGGTGGTCGTGGTCACCGGCGGCCTCGGCCAGCTGGGCGCCGCCTTCGCCAACGCCCTGATCGCCGCCGGGGCCCGGGTCGCCGTGCTCGACATGTCCGACGATCGGTCCAGGGCCAAGGTCGCGCTGGCCGACGTCGGCGAGGATCGCCTTCGCCTCTACGCCGCCGACGTCACCTCCAAGGACTCGCTGCGCGCCGCGCTGGAGAACATCGAGGCCGCCTGGGAGACGCCTTCGGGGCTGATCAACAACGCCGCCCTCGACTCCCCGCCGGGCGCGCCCGCCAGCGAGAACGGGCCGTTCGAGGACTATCCCGACACCTCGCTCGACAAGATGCTGGACGTGAACGTCAAGGGCGTCATCTTCTGCTGCCAGGTGTTCGGCGGGGCCATGGCCAAGGCCGGCCGCGGCTCGATCGCCAACATCTCTTCGATCTACGGCGTGCTGTCGCCCGACCAGGGCCTCTACCAGTACCGCCGCGACCGGGGGGAGAACTTCTACAAGCCCGTCGGCTATTCGGTGACCAAGTCGGCGCTGATGAATCTGACCCGCTATCTCGCGGTCTACTGGGGCAAGGCGGGGGTGCGGGTGAACACCCTGACCTTCGCCGGCGTCTTCGCCAATCAGGAGCCGGCCTTCCTTGAGCCCTACACCCGCAAGGTGCCGCTGGGCCGGATGGCCGAGCCGGACGACTACGAGGGGCCGGTGGTGTTCCTGATGTCCGATGCCTCGCGCTACATGACCGGCTCCAACGTCGTCATCGACGGCGGCTTCACCGCGATGTGAGGACGCCATGAGCACCTATCCGAGCTTCGTCCCCAACCTGATCGCCGGCGCCGACCGTCCGGCGGCCAGCGGCGTGCAGATCGATGTCCTGAGCCCGCATTCCGGCCAGCCCATCGGCCGCCTCGCGCGCTCCGGCGAGGCCGACGTCGCGGCCGCCATCGCCAGCGCCAAGGCGGCGCAGGGCGCCTGGGCCGCCACCCCTGGCGTGCGGCGCGGCGAAATCCTGCACGCCATCGCCAACCTGATCGAGTCCCGCCGCCAGGAGCTGGCCGAGATCGTGGCGCTCGAGGCCGGCAAGCGCATGAGCGATGCGCTGGGCGAGGCCGGGGCGGCGGTGCAATGCGCACGCTTCTTCGCCGGCGAGGGCCAGCGACTGTTCGGCCGCACCATGACCTCAGGCACGCCGCACCGATGGGCCATGACCGTGCGCCGTCCCTGCGGGGTCGCGGCCCTGATCACCGCCGCCAACACCCCGGCGCCGAATTTCGCCTGGAAGGTCTTCCCCGCCCTGATCTGCGGCAACGGCGTGGTGCTGAAGCCGGCGGAGGACACGCCGGCCTCGGCCTGGTTCATGGCCAAGCTCTGCGAGGACGCCGGCCTGCCGCCGGGCCTGCTGAATGTCGTCCATGGCCTCGGGAACGAGGTCGGCCCGCCCCTGGTCGCCCACCCAGAGGTGGACGTGATCTCCTTCACCGGCTCCACGCGCGTGGGCCGCGAGATCGCCGAGACGGCCGGGCGGCAGCTGAAGAAGGTCTCGCTCGAGCTCGGGGGCAAGAACGCCCTGATCGTCTGCGACGACGCCGATCTCGACAACGCCGCCCGCTGGTCGGCCCTGTCGGCCTATTCCAACGCCGGACAGCGCTGCGCCGCGGCGAGCCGGCTTCTGGTGTTCGACGCGGTCTATGACGCTTTCGTGGAGAAGTTCCTGGCCGCCACCCGCGCCCAGAGGCTGGGCGTCAAGGACGACTGCGATCTGGGGCCCGTGATCAACCTCCGCCAGCTGGTCAACATGTGCGCGGCCGTCGAGCGGGCCAGGCAAGGTGGCGCCAAGGTGCTGGCCGGCGGCATCCGCGCCTCCGGGCCGGACCTGGACGATGGCTTCTACATGCAGCCGACGGTGATCGAAGGGGCGGGCCCCGAGGCCGAGGTCTGGGGCTCGGAGCTGTTCGGACCCATCGCCCTGGTCCATCGCGTCTCGGGCTTCGACGAAGCCATCGCCCTGGCCAACGCCTCGCCCTACGGCCTGACCGCGGCGATCCACACCCGCAACATCGACCGCGCCCTGACCTTCGTCGACCGCATCGAGACGGGCGTCGCCGTGATCAACGCCGGCGCCCATGGCTCGGAGCCTCACATGCCGTTCGGCGGCATGAAGGCCTCCGGCAACGGCACGCGCGAGCCCGGCACCGAGGCGCTGGACGTCTATTCCGAGCTGCGCGACGTCTATGTGAACGTGAGGCCCGAGGTTGTCTAAGGTCGCCCTGATCACCGGCATCACGGGCCAGGACGGCGCCTATCTGGCGCGGCTCCTGCTCGAGAAGGGCTACGTCGTCCACGGCATCAAGCGCCGCTCGTCCTCGTTCAACACCGAGCGCATCGACGACATCTACGAGGACCCGCATCTGCCCGACGCGCGGATGTTCCTGCACTACGGCGACATGACCGACTCGCTGAACCTGCTGCGCGTGATCGCCCAGGTGCAGCCGCAGGAGATCTACAATCTCGGGGCCCAGAGCCACGTCCAGGTCAGCTTCGAGACGCCGGAATACACCGCCAATGCCGACGGCGTGGGCATGCTGCGGATCCTGGAAGCCGTCCGCATCCTGAACCTCGTGGACAAGGTGCGGGTCTACCAGGCCTCGACCTCGGAGCTTTACGGCCTGGTGCAGGAAGTCCCCCAGCGGGAGACCACGCCCTTCTATCCGCGCAGCCCCTATGGCGTGGCCAAGCTCTACGCCTACTGGATCGTGGTGAACTACCGCGAGGCCTACGGCATGCACGCCTCCAACGGCATCCTGTTCAACCACGAGAGCCCGCTACGGGGCGAGACCTTCGTCACCCGCAAGATCAGCCGGGCGGTGGCGGCCATCGAGCTGGGGATGCAGGACAAGCTCTACATGGGCAACCTCGACGCCCGCCGGGACTGGGGCCACGCCAGGGACTATGTGCGCGGCATGTGGCTGATGCTGCAGCAGGACCAGCCGGACGACTATGTGCTGGCCACCGGCGAGAACCACTCGATCCGCGAGTTCGTCGAGCGGGCCTTCAGCGAGGTCGGCCGCACCATCGAATGGACCGGCGAAGGCCTGGAGGAGGTCGGCCGGGACGCCCGGACCGGCCAGGAGCTGGTCGCCGTCGATCCGCGCTATTTCCGGCCGACAGAGGTCGAGCAGCTGATCGGCGACCCGGGCAAGGCGCGCCAGAAGCTGGGCTGGCGCCACGAGGTCGGCTTCGAGGAGCTGGTCAGGGAAATGGTCGCCTGCGACCTGGAGACGGTGAAGCGCGACTCCTGGCGGCGGGGCGGGGCTGACTGAGGTGGGCGCGGCCTTCGACCTTGCGGGCAAGAGGGTCTGGGTGGCCGGCCATCGCGGCATGGTCGGCTCGGCCATCGTGCGGCGGTTGGCCGGCGAACAGGTCGAGGTCCTGACCGCGACCCACGCCGAGCTCGATCTGAAGGACGCTGCGGCCGTCCGCGTCTGGCTGAAAGCCAACCGGCCCGAGGTGGTGGTGCTGGCCGCGGCCAAGGTCGGCGGCATCCTGGCCAACAACACCTACCCGGCCGATTTCCTCTACGAAAACCTGGCGATCGAGACCGCGGTGATCCATGGCGCCTTCGAACAGGGCGTGGGCAAGCTGCTGTTCCTCGGCTCGGCCTGCATCTATCCGCGCATGGCGCCCCAGCCGATCCCCGAGGAGGCGCTGCTGACCGGGCCGCTGGAGCCGACCAACGAGTGGTACGCCATCGCCAAGATCGCGGGGCTGAAGCTCTGCCAGGCCTACCGCCGCCAACACGGGGCGGACTTCATCTCGGCCATGCCCAACAACCTCTACGGCCCGGGCGACAACTACCACCCCGAGCACAGCCATGTGCCGGCCGGCCTGATCCGGCGCATGCATGAGGCCAAGCAGGCAGGGGCGCCCAGCGTCACCGTCTGGGGCACGGGCGCGCCGCTGCGCGAGTTCCTCTACGTCGATGACGCAGCCGACGCCTGCGTGCACCTGCTCAAGACCTACTCCGGCGAGACGGCCCTGAACATCGGTTCGGGCGAAGAGGTCTCGATCGCCGAATTCGCCGGCCATGTCGCCAGGGCGGTCGGCTATCGGGGCAAGCTGGAGTTCGACGCGTCCAAGCCTGACGGGACGCCGCGCAAGCTGGTCGACGTGGCCCGGCTCACGGCCACGGGCTGGAGCGCCAGGACGCCGCTCGATCGGGGGCTGGCCCTGGCCTACGCCGACTACCAGGCGCGCCTGAAGGCCGGCGCGATCGCCGCCTGAGATGCGCCTCTCGGGCTGGCGCACCCTGTGGCGGAAGAAGGAACCGCCGGCGCCGGCGCCGGCGCCCGATGCGCCCGCCAAGCCCGATTCTTCC
>CAZTMF010000283.1:0-4799 GCA_964614675.1 uncultured Caulobacteraceae bacterium
CGCACGGTCAAGTCGCTGATCGGCCGGATGCTGAAGAAGAAGGCGATCCAGTCCGAGCGCAGGGACGGGCGCACCTGGTACCGCCCGCTGGTCGCGCGCGACGACTACATGCTGGCCGAGGGCCAGAGCCTGCTGGACCGGGTCTTCGGCGGCAAGCTCGCACCCTTCGTCAGTCACTTCGCCGAGCACGAGAAGCTGTCGGCCGAGGACGTGGCCCAGCTCAAGGCCCTGATCGCGAGGCTGGACGATGGCGACTGAGATCCTGCTCCTCCTCGTCAGGCTGAATCTGGTCGCCAGCGGCGCGATCCTCGTGGTGATGGCCCTGCGCCCCTTCGCCAGGCGGTGGTTCGGCGCCAGCCATGCCTACCGGCTGTGGTTCACCGTCCCGATCGCCCTGGTCGCGGCGCTCATGCCGCCGGTGGAGACCTGGGGACCGATCGGATCGGTGGAGCATCTGGCGAACGGCGCGGGCGCCTGGATATCCAAGGAATCGCACCTGGCCGCCCTGACCACCGCCTGGGCCGCCGGCGCCCTGGCCACCGCGATCCTGACCGCCTGGCGCTATGGCCGCTTCATCGCCCAGGAACGCTCGGGCCGGGCCGGCCCGGCGATTGTGGGCGTCCTGACGCCGCGACTGGTGACGCCCGCCGACTTCGAGGCGCGCTTCACGTCCGAGGAGCGCCGGTTGGTGCGGGCCCACGAGAGGGCGCACATGGACAGGCTGGATGCGCGTTGCAACGCTCTCGTCCTGGGCTTTCAGTGCCTGAACTGGTTCAACCCCCTGGTCCACCTGGCCGCCCGGGCCATGCGTTTCGACCAGGAGCTGGCGTGCGACGCTACGGTGATCCACCGGCTGCCGATGGACCGGCGCAGCTACGCGGAGGCTCTGCTACGGAGACACTCCGAGATGGCGGCCCCTCCGCTGGGATGCAGCTGGTCGGGCGCCGGAGCGCGGCTGTTGATGACCCGCCTGACCACTCTCTGGGGCCGCCGCCCGGGCGATGCGCGCTGCGAGCTCGGCGACGTCCTGCTGGCCGCGCTCTGGACGGTTGTGTTCGCCGCCGCCTGGGCCGCCCAGCCGCCCTATCGCATCGCCGAACCCGGCACGGCCCTGGCGGTGGACCTCAGCCCCGACACGCCGGAACTGCCACAGGTGGCCTTGCCGGCGCTGAGACATCGCTGACGGATCCGAGGGGAGCCTCGCCTAGTTCATCACCGGCTTCAGGCCGTCGATGAGATCGTCGAGCTCCTGGCTGCGCGCGGCCGACGAGACGTGCAGACGCGTGAGCAGATGTGTCGCGCCGTACTCTTCGACCGCCCTTGGCCACTGTTCGAAGTCCGCGCGGGCCAGGCTGTCGGTTTCGCCGGCGTAGAGCACCTCGAGCTCGTCGTCGGTCCGGCGCACATAGACGAAGAGGCCGCCTGCCGCGTCCGCCGGCCGGGCGGGATTGTCGACCCGATAGCGGTAGACGGCGCCCGACGCGCCGCGCAGATCAATCTGGGTATTCATGAGCAACCTCCCGCTGGCGGGACCGGGCTTCAGCCGCGCCCGCCTTGGTGGCGAGATCAGTCGGCCCAACCAGTCCTGGCCCAGTCGGCGGTGCGACCCTGGCGAGATTGTGGCCCCGTTCGGTCAAGCTGTTGTCAGGACACGGAATTCCGTTCACGTCGCCGTGTGCTGAGGATCAGGCCGGAACGAACTTCAGCCCCAGCCCGTCGTTGCAATAGCGCAGACCCGTCGGCGGCGGCCCGTCGCGGAAGACGTGGCCCTGGTGGCCCAGGCACTGGGCGCAGTGGTACTCGACCCGGGGCTCGGCGAGGGCGTGATCCTCCTTGCGACCGACGTTCTCGGCGATGACGTCATAGAAGCTCGGCCAGCCGGTGCCGGAGTCGAACTTCCACTGCGAACGGAACAGGGCGAGGCCGCATCCAGCGCAGGCGAAGGTCCCCTTGCGATGCTCCTTCAGGAGCGGGCTCGACCAGGGCGGCTCGGTGCCTTCCTCGCGCAGGATGTTGTAGACGGCCGGCGAGAGGCGCTTCTTCCAGTCCGCATTGCTGATCTTGCGGAATGGCGAGGTCGCGAATCGGTCCGCGGCCAGGACGGGTCCCGCGGCCATGGCCAGCGCGCCGGCCGAGGCGACCAGCAGGAACCGTCGGCGATCGAGACGGGAAGGGTGGGTCATCGGTTTCCTCCTCTCACAGTCTGCGACAGAGCACGGCGACCAGGCCAGCGCTCCTTTGGGCAGATAGTGTATCTTCACATGATGTAAATGGCGCGGACCCATGGGCCCGCGATTCGGCGTGCTACACTGGTCTATGGCGCCTATCCGGCTGATCGCGAGCGACCTCGACGGCACCCTGCTCCGCAGCGACGGGACCATTTCCGCCCGTACGCGGGACGCCATTCGCGCGGCCGAGGATCGCGGGATCGCCTTCGCCTTCGTCACCGCACGGCCGCCCCGCTACATCGAGGGCCTCGCCGAGGCGGCGGGGGTCACCGGCATGGCGGTCTGTTCCAACGGCGCCATCCTCTACGACATCGCCCGCCGCGCGGTGCTGCACCACGAACGCCTGGCGCCGGAGCTGGCGCGCGAGCTGACGGCCGCCCTGCGCGAGGCGCTGCCGGAGATCGCCTTCGCGGTCGAGCACGGCGACAGCCTGGGCTACGAGCCCCGGTTCCCCGTGTTCCCCGAAGACGCGGAGCCGCGCGTGGACCACATCCACGCCTTCCTCGACGGGGACCTGGTCAAGCTGCTGCTGCACCACCCCGAGCACGAGGCCGAGGTCCTTGGAACGCTGGCGCGCGACGCGGTCGGCGAACGCGCCCAGGTGATCCACTCCGGCGGGCCCAGGATCATCGAGATCGCCGCCGCCGGGGTCTCCAAGGCCACGGGCCTGGCGCGGCTCTGCGACGAGCTGAAGATCGACGGCTCGGAGGTGATTGCCTTCGGCGACATGCCCAACGATCTGCCGATGCTCCACTTCGCCGGCCACGCGGTGGCCGTCGCCAACGCCCACCCCGAGGTGCTGGCCGCCGCCGACGAGGTCGCCCTGTCCAACGATGAGGACGGCGTCGCGCGGCGGATCGAGACGCTGCTGGGCTGAGGCCTAGTTCGTTGGCGCCGCCGGCGCTGGCGCCCCGCCCGGCGGCGGGCCGCGGCGAGCGCCCGGGCCCAGCTCGTAGAAGTAGTCGGTAACGCCGTCGGGGTCGTTCAGCCAGACGGTGACCACATTGAAGCCCAGCACACCGCCGAGAGGCGTCTCGACCGCGATGTCCTTCTCCTTGGCCAGGGCGTTGATCGCCTCGACGTTGCTGGTCACGTACTGGACGCCGGCGCTGCCGGTGTCTTTGGGCAGGTTCTTGCCGACCGACCAGAGATTGATGGTGGTCGTGCCATGGCGGAAGGGGTGCTTGGTCACCCCGAGGAAGGCGTCCTTCTCGGGCGGCAGTTCGTCCAGACCGACGAAGTCGCGATAGAAATCGGCGCTCTTCTTCAGGTCGGACGCATTGATGCCCACCTCGACCCGGCCATAGGTCTCGGGCGAGGCGTTGGGCGCTGCGATCAGCTCCACGCGGAAGCCGCCCGGGTCCTTCACCAGCGCCGCCTTGCGGCCGCCGCCGATGTCCTTGAACGCGGGCGCGGGATAGCCGTGGGCCTTGAAGCTGGCCGTCAAGGCCGCCGCATCGGGGAAATAGAGGGTGATCAGGCGGATGCCGGTGGTGTCGTTGAGCGCACCCTGCGGGTGGTATTCGCGCCCCTGGTTCAGGCCGCTGGCCAGCTTGATCTGGCCGGAGCCGACCTTGAACAGCAGCATCTGCTGGGTCTTGCTGAGCTGGATCGGCGTCAGGGCCTCCAGGCCCAGCACCTGGTTGTAGAACTCGACCATCTTGTCGCGGATGTCCGGCGAGAAGCGCCGGAAGATGTTCATCGAGTTCTGGGCCCAGACCGGCTTGGCCGGCTTCACGTCCGCCGCCGGCGTGATCGGCTGAGCGAGGGCGGGCGCCGCGATGGTCAGCGAAGCGGCGATCAGGGCGGTCTTCAGCAGCTTGGTCATGGTTGGCGCGCTCTCTAGTTCGGCAGGGCGAAGGCGATCAGGGCCTGGGCGTTGTCGGGCTTGCCGTCGGGGCCCTTTTCGCCGGCGCCGCTGGCGGAGACGACGGCCACATACTGCCGGCCGTCCTTGCCGCGATAGCTGATCGGCAGGGCCTGGGCGCCGTATTCCAGCTTCCGGGTCCAGACTTCCTTGCCGGTCCTGGCGTCGAAGGCGCGGAACCTTCGATCGTCGGCGCCGCCGATGAACACCAGGCCGCCGGCGGTCACGATCGGCCCGCCCAGCTCGTTGTAGCGGCCGGTGTCCTGCTTTCCGGGCGGCAGGTCGTCGGTGACCCCGAGCCGCGTCTGCCAGACGATGTCGCCGGTGTTGGCGTTGATGGCGAAGAGCCGGCCCCAGGGCGGCTTGATGCAGGGCAGGCTCACGGTCTTGCCGGAGGCGTCCTTGAAGCTGGCGTTGAAGCCGGTGTAGGCGCCCGGCGCCGAGAGGCTGGCGCGGTCGTAGAGCTGGGGCGAGTTCTCATCGCCCCGGCCGTAGTTCACGCCCGCCTTGCGCTTCTCGATGAAGCCGATGGCCGCCGCCTCGGATGTGTTGATGTAGAGCAGGCCCGTGGTGGGGTCCGCCGCCGTGCCGCCCCAGTTGGAGCCGCCGTTGGAGGGGATGCGGATGGTGGCCTTCAGCTTGGTCTTGCCGGGTTCGTAGAGCCAGAAGGGCGAGAACGGCCCCCCGTTCCAGAAGCCGCCGTA
>CAZTMF010000284.1:0-4781 GCA_964614675.1 uncultured Caulobacteraceae bacterium
GACTTCGCCGAGGAAGGCGAGATCGAGGCCGAGGCCGACGACGAGGTGCCGTTCCTCGAGGACGAGGACGAGGACTTCCCCGACGACGACATCGAAGGCCTGCCGGAGGGCGAGGAGGAGTAGCGCCTCCTTCGCCGTCATGGCCCGGCTCGACCGGGCGTGACGCTCGAGGTTAAGCCGCCCGCGCCCGCCGGAGCGTCAGGTTTATCCTGCCGCCGCCCGCGATCAGGCGCGAGGAGCCGGCTAGGACACGGTCGACGCCGTGATGCCACAGGCGCGCTTCGCCCGAGAGCACGCAGACGTCGCCGGAGGCCAGGCGGAAGGAGCGGGTCGGATCGCGCCGTCCCGGCCCCCCCAGGCGGAAGATCGCCGTGTCGCCCAGCGAGACCGAGAGCACTGGGAAGGAGAAATCCGCCTCGTCGGAATCCCGGTGCAGGCCCATCCGGGCTTCCGGTCCATAGAGATTCACCAGGCAGGCGTCGGGCGGGGCGGCCGCGCCCGTCACTTCGCTCCAGAGCTGGAGCAGGCTCCCGGGGATCGGGGGCCAGGCCTCCCCGGTCAGGGGATGGCGCGGCTCGTAGCGATATCCTTTCGCGTCCGTGATCCAGCCCAGCGGTCCGAAATTGGTCATCCGCACCGACATGGGCTGGCCGCCGGGGGTGATCGGGCGATAGGGCGGCGAGGTCTCCGCCGCCGCCAGCACCTCCACCGCCAGCGAGGCCTGGGCCGCCTCGTCCAGGGCGCTTGGGAGCAATCTGAAGCCGCGATCCTCCATGGCGCCTAGATAGGCGACCGGACGCGATCCGTCTCTTGCCCCAGCGTCCCAGACTCTGCGGGAGGGCCAAGGCCAAGGCTGACCTGGCGCGAGCAGAGGCGTATTGGCGGTTGTCATGAAGACGCTCGCCCTGCTCCTCGGCGGCCTCGCCATGACGGCCGCCGCCTGCTCGAAGCCCGCGCCCAAGGCGCCCTCGGCGCCGGCGGCCTCGCCAGCCGCGGCCCCGACGAAACCCGGCTCGGCCCTCCGGCTGCCGGACTCCGTCCAGCCGGTCAGCTACCGGATCGACCTCACGCCGGACTCCCAGCGCCTGACCTTCGCGGGCTCGGAGACCATCCAGCTGCAGGTGAGCCAGCCCGTCCAGTCCATCGTGCTGAACGCCCTCGATCTGTCGATCTCCCGCGCGAGCCTGGACGGCAAGGCGGCGCGCAAGATCGCCTTCGATCCGGCCCGACAGACCGCCAGCTTCGACTTCGGCCAGACCATAGCGCCGGGGCCGCACGCCCTCGCCATCGACTACGCCGGCAAGATCGACGACTTCTCCGCCGGCCTCTTCCACCTCGACTACGCCTCGGCCCAGGGGCCGAAGCGGATGCTGGTCACCCAGTTCGAGAACGCCGATGCGCGGCGCATCGCGCCGACCTGGGACGATCCGGGGGTGAAGGCCAGCTTCCAGCTCAGCGTGGTGGCGCCCGCCGGCCAGATGGCCGTCTCCAACACGCCGGTCGCCCAGGTGCAGGCCCTGGCCGGCGGCCTGCAGCGGACGGTGTTCCAGCCCACGCCGAAGATGTCGACCTACCTGATGTTCCTGGCGTTGGGAGACCTAGAACGGGTCAGCCGCAAGGTCGGCGGCGTCGATGTGGGCGTGGTCGTGCGGCGCGGCGAAACGGTGAAGGCGCGCTTCGCCCTCGACGAGGCCAGCGCCCTGCTGCGCTACTACAACGACTACTTCGGCATCCCCTATCCGCTGCCAAAGCTCGACCTGGTGGCCGCGCCCGGCTCGGGCGGGTTCGGCGCCATGGAGAACTGGGGCGCCATCATGTACTTCGAGCGCGATCTGCTGATCGACCCCAAGTACTCGAGCGAGCAGGACCGCCAGGACGTCTCGGTGACCGTCGCCCACGAGATGGCCCACCAGTGGTTCGGCGACCTGGTCACCATGAGCTGGTGGAACGACCTCTGGCTCAACGAGAGCTTCGCCACCTGGATGGAAGGCAAGGCGGTCGACCGCCTGCATCCCGACTGGAAGATCCTGCTCAGCGAGTCCGCCGGGCGCGAAGGGGCCATGGAGCTCGACGCCACCGACGCCACCCACCCGGTGGTCCGGCAGGTCGAGACGACCCAGCAGATGAACGAGATCGGCGACTCCATCACCTACGAGAAGGGCGCGGCCGTCATCCGCATGTTGGAGGCCTATGTCGGCCCGGACGCCTGGCGGAAAGGCGTGCACGCCTATCTGCAGGCCCACGCCTACGGCAACGCGACGCACGACGACCTGTGGAGCGCCGTCGAGGCCGCGGCCGGCAAGCCGATGAAGGGCATGGCCACCGATTTCACCGAGCAGGACGGCGTCCCGCTGATCGGCGTGCAGCTGATGCCCGGCCGCGCGCCGGGATCGGGGGTGCTGCTGACCGAGGAGCGTTTCGCCGCCGACGCCGGGTCCAACGCGCCCCGGCACTGGCGCACGCCGGTCCTGGCCAAGCCCTCGAGCGGTCCCTCGGCCCAGGTCGTGGTGCACGGCGGCCCGCTGGTCACCAGCCTGACCAGCCCCTCGCCGGGCCCCCTGGTCGTGAACCCCGACCAGATCGGCTACTTCCGGACCTACTACGTCCAGTCGGCCTTCGAACCCCTGGCGACGCGCTTCGCCAGGCTGGAGCCGTTCGACCAGCTCAACATGCTGCAGGACGCCTGGGCCCTGGCCCAGGCCGGGCGCGCCCCCGCCTCCAACTTCATGGTCCTGCTCTCGCGCCTGCCGCCCGGCGCCTATCCCTTGGTGTGGAGCAATGCGGCCGACATGCTATCGCAGGTCTACTATCTGCACGCGCCCGCCGACCGCCCGGCCCTCGCCGCCTTCGGGATCCGCGTCCTGGCGCCGGTCATGGCGCGCATCGGCTGGTCCCCGCGTCCCGGAGAGCCCGCCGCCGCCGCGATCGCCCGCGAGCAGCTGATCCTGACCCTGGCGGACCTCGGCGACCCGGGCGTGACGACGGTGGCCAGCCTGCGCCTCGCCGCCTTCCAGACCTCGCCGGAAAGCCTGCCGGCCAGCATCCGCAAGCCTGTGCTCTATGCGGCCGGCGAGCGCGGCGGCGCGCCCGCCTTCGAAGCGCTGCAGCGGCTGGCCCTGGCGGCCACGGATCCCCTCGAGCAGCGGCAGTACCTGACCGCCCTCTCACGCACCGAGGACCCGGCGCTGGCGCAGCGGGCCCTGGACTTCGCCCTGAGTCCACAGGTCCAGCACTCGGCGGGGATCGTGATGATCCGCGCGGTGGCCCAGCGCCACCCCGATATCGCCTGGCGCTTCGCCATGGCGCACAAGGCCGAGCTCGACGCCCGTTCGGACCCGTCCGAGAAGCTGTCTTTCATCCCGAGGCTGCTGCGCTCGGCGAGCGACCTTGCTCTGGCCGATCAGCTCCACGCCTTCGCACAGGCGAACTATCCCGAGGGCGGGCGGGCCGAGTCCGACAAGGTCGAGGCCAGGGTCCGCCAGAGGGCGGATGTCCGCGCCAACCAGTTGCCGAAGCTGGACGCCTGGCTGAAGTCCCACGCCGCCGCCGGCGCGCCGCCGGCGAAGCCCGCGGTTAGCGGGTGAGGGTGTAGCTGTCGGTCTGGCAGAGGTTGACGCCCTTGCGGGTCACCGAGGTGCCGTCGGCCATCAGGAACTGGACGTCGAAGACGCAGGAGCCCGCCGGGTCCTTGACCTTGACGCGCACGGTCTTGCCGACGCTGGCCACCTGCTTGCCCAGGAGGTCGTCGGAAAAATCCAGGGACCCGGAGGGCGCCACATAGAGGGCGCTGACCACCGAGCCGCCGGAGTTGGTGACCGCCAGGGTGTGGTCGCCCGGTGGCGGAGCCGCCGGCGGCGCCGGCTGCGCGGATGCGGCCCCCGCGATCGCCGCCGCGGCGGCCAGGACCAGGGATGACAGGATGCTGCGGAACTTCATGGACGGCTCCCCTGCGCGCCCGCCTCGTGGACGAGCGCCTTCATCGCAGGGTCCGGCCTGACGCCGGAACACGCCTTGTAAGCTCGGGCGGGAAGCGTCCCCCGCCGGGCCCCGCGATATGGAGGCTACCTTGTTCGCGCGCTTCGGTTAAGCCCCGGGGCCAGAGCTTCAATACGCCCTTGCGGGCGGCCGCAACTTACCCATATGGGCCACTGACAGGGCCGCTCGCCGGTCCGACGCGAAGGGGCCCGCGTCAGAGCCCTCAGTAATCGGAGACCCGATCGAACCGGGGCGGTCAAATCGAGGCGCTTTGAAAAGGCCTTGCCTGCCCGCCGCCGTTAGGAGCGAACTGATCTCATGAGCAAAATCATCGGCATCGACCTCGGCACGACGAACTCGTGCGTCGCCATCATGGATGGCAAGAACCCGAAGGTCATCGAGAACGCCGAAGGCGCGCGTACGACGCCCTCCGTGGTGGCCTTCCTGGACGACGGCGAACGGCTGGTCGGCCAGCCGGCCAAGCGCCAGGCGGTGACCAATCCGTCCAACACCTTCTTTGCGATCAAGCGCCTGATCGGGCGCAACTTCGACGACCCCGTGGTCGCCAAGGACAAGGGCATGGTGCCCTACGAGATCGTGAAGGGCCCGACCGGCGACGCCTGGGTGCGCGCCCACGGCAAGGACTATTCGCCCCAGCAGGTCTCAGCCTTCATCCTGCAGAAGATGAAGGAGGCCGCCGAGGCCCACCTGGGCGAGAAGGTCGAGAAGGCGGTGATCACCGTCCCGGCCTACTTCAACGACGCCCAGCGCCAGGCCACCAAGGACGCCGGCAAGATCGCCGGCCT
>CAZTMF010000285.1:0-4753 GCA_964614675.1 uncultured Caulobacteraceae bacterium
CCCTGGCCAGCACCGGATTGACCTCGTAGTCCTCCGCCGGCACCGCGAACGACATGCGCAGGAAGTTCTCGGCGTAGGTCAGGTTGTTGCGCGGGCTGATGAACGGCTGGCCCATGAAGTATTTGAAGGCGCGGGCCGCGATGGTCGGCATCTTGGCGATCAGCCGGTGGGCGGAAATCTCCCGCTGCTTGGGGTCATCCACCTGGATGCTGTCGTGATAGAAGGCCGAGAGCGCGCCGACGGCGCCGGTCATGATCGCCATCGGGTGGGCGTCGCGGCGGAAGCCCTCGAAGAAGCGGTCGAACTGGGCGTGCAACATCGTGTGGTAGGTGATGTTGCGCTCGAAGTCGGCGTACTCCTCGGCGGTCGGCAGCTCGCCGTACAGCAGGAGATAGGCGACCTCGAGGAAGTTGGACTTGTTGGCCAGCTCGTCGATGGGGTAGCCGCGGTGCAGCAAAATGCCCTTGTCGCCGTCGATGAAGGTGATCTTGCTCTCGCAGCTCGCGGTCGAGCCGAACGAGGGATCGTAGGTGAAGACGTCGGCCTCGCCATAGAGCTGGCGCACGTCGACCACGTCCGGGCCAAGCGTCCCTTTCAACGTGGGCAAATCATAGCGCTTTTCGCCCAGGTTCAAGACCGCCGGCGCGACGTTGTCGACCATGCAAGGCTCCCCTTGTGACCAGGAAATACGACCGGTGAGGCCGCAACAATTCCTGGCCTTATAGCGCCTTAAACGGAGCGGGAAAGAGCATCATCCATCCGACCGAGCGCCTCTTCGCGTTGCAGCGCAAAAAGCGTGCTCGCCAGGTCGGGCGCGGCGTTGCCTCCGGTCAGCACGCCGCGGAGCAATGGTCCGATCTCGCCGAACTTCACGCCCTCGTCCGCGACGAAGCCCTTGAGCAGCTCGTCGAGGCCCGCGACCGTCCATTCCGTCCGGTCCGAGAGCCGTCCGCGCAGCCGCTGCAGCCGTGCGACGGAGTCTTCGCTGAGCCGCGCCCGGGTCTTTTCGTCGAGGTGGATGGGCCGCTGCATCATGGAGAAGGACGCCAGGTTCGGCAGGTCCAGCAGGGTCTTGGCGCCGTCCTTCACGAAAGGGATGGCGCGGCGCAGGCCCTCGGCCTCGGCCGCCGATGGCGCCTCGCCCTTCTCGGCCAGGAGCGCCAGGGTCAGCTCATGGAGCCGCGCGTCGTCGGCGACGCGGATGTAGTGGGCGTTGATGGCGTTCAACTTGGTGAAGTCGAAGCGGGCGCCGGCCTTGGTGACGTCCTTCACGTCGAACCATTCGATCGCCTGCTCCATCCCGAAGATCTCGTCGTCGCCGTGGCCCCAGCCCAGACGCGCCAGGTAGTTGCACAGCGCCTCGGGCAGATAGCCGAGCTGGCGCATCTCGCCGACGGACTGGGCGCCGTGGCGCTTGGACATCTTGGCCCCGTCGTCGCCCAGGATCAGGGGCAGGTGGCCGAAGGTCGGGACCGCCCAGCCCATGGCCAGGTACATCAGGCTCTGGCGCCCGGCGTTGGAGAGGTGCTCCTCGCCCCGGATCACGTGGGTGACGCCCATGTCGTGGTCGTCGACGGTGACGGCCAGATTGTAGGTCGGGGTGCCGTCGGTCCTCAGGATCACCAGATCCTCGAGATCCTTGTTGGGAAAGGCGACCGTGCCGCGCACCGCGTCTTCGATCACCGTCTCGCCGTCGCCGGGCGTCTTGAAGCGGACGACATGCGGCTGGCCCATCATCTCGGGCGTGGGTTCGCGATCGCGCCAGGGCGAGCGCAGGGCGTGGCCGGCGGCCCGGGCGGCGGCCTTGGCTTCCTCGCCCTCCTCGGCGGTCATCCAGCAGCGGTAGGCCCAGCCACGCTCCACGAGCTCGCGGGCCACTTCGCGGTGGCGGTCCGCGCGGGCGAACTGGAACACCGGCGCGCCGTCGTATTCGAGCCCCAGCCAGTCCAGGCTGTCGAAGATCACCTGCACCGCCGCCTCGGTGGAGCGGGCGCGATCGGTGTCCTCGATCCTCAGCAGGAACTTGCCGCCGCGGTGGCGTGCATACAGCCAGTTGAAAAGAGCCGACCTAGCGTTGCCAATATGCATGGCGCCGGTGGGCGAGGGGGCGATCCGGGTGACGACGGCTGACATCGATCAGTCTGAGCAGGGAAATGGGGGGACCGGCCAGGCCGGGGCGCGGCCTCTTAGCACGCGCCTGTTCCGCGCTCCTAGCCTTGCCGCGATCAAGGCGTGGGCGGCCGAGGAAGCCAGGGTCCAGACCGAACGCTGGTTCCTCTGGAGCCCGGCGGCGTTCGGGGGCGGTTGCGCCGCCTACTTCGCCCTGCCGCTAGAGCCCAAGTTGTGGTTGGGCGGCGCCCTGGCGGCGCTGAGCCTGTCCCTCGCGTTTGCGGCCCGGCGCCTCAGCCGGGTTCGCGGCGTCATCGCCCTGGCCAATCTGATCGCCTTCGGTTGCTGCGGTTTCTTCGCCGCCGAGGTGCGGGCCTTTTCGGTCGGGGCGCCGGTGGTCTGGGAGCGGGCGGCCGACACCATCGAGGGCTGGGTGGTCGACGTGGCGGGGCCGGGGTCGGGCGGCAAAGGACGGCTCCTGATCGCGCCCTACCGGATATCGGGTCTCGCCGCCTCCCAGCTTCCGGCTGAGGTGAGGATCAGCGTGCCGCCCGACGCCATCATCGGACCCGGCGAGGCGGTCCGGCTGCGCGCCGTCGTCGGGCCGCCGCCCGAGCCCGCCAGCCCCGGCGCCTACGACTTCGCGCGCGATTCCTATTTCCAGCGCGTCGGCGGAGTTGGTTTCTCGCTGTCGGAGCCGATGATCGTCGAGGGACCGCAACCGCCGTGGCCGCTTCGCCTCAAGCTCGCCGTCAACGCGGCCCGCTGGTCGCTGGCGCGTCGGATGATCGACGACATGGGATCGGGGGAGGGCGGCGTCGCCGTGGCCATGACCACTGGCCACGAGGCCTGGCTCAGCCAGGACGAGGTGTCCTCGATGCGGGACTCGGGCCTGGCCCACATCCTCTCGATCTCCGGCGTGCACATGGCCATCGTCGGCGGCTTCGTCTTCCTGATGTTCCGCCTGCTGATCGCCGCCTGGCCCTGGCTGGCGGTGCGGGTGAACGGCAAGAAGCTGGCGGCGGCCGCCGCCCTGGCCGCCACGGGCGTCTATCTGGTGGTCTCCGGCGCGCCGCCGCCTGCGGTCCGCTCGGCCGTGACCCTGGCGGTCGCCTTCACCGCCATCCTGGTCGACCGCCGCGCCATCAGCATGCACGCCCTGGCGCTCGCGGCCCTGATCTGCCTGGTCCTGCAGCCTGAGGCGGTGGCCCAGCCGGGCTTTCAGATGTCCTTCGCCGCGACCGCCGCCCTGATCGCCCTGGCGGAGGTGTGGCCTCGTCCGCCCAAGGCGATCAACACGCCCTGGCCGATCCGATTCGTTCAGGACGCCGGCGCCTGGGTGCTCCTGGCCATCGCCGTCAGCGTGGCGGCCAGCCTCGCCACCGATCCCATCGCCATCCAGAACTTCAACCGCATCGCCCTCTACGGCGTGCCCTCGAACCTCCTGATGGAGCCGATCTCGACCTTTCTGATCATGCCATTCCTGGCCGCGGGCGCGCTGCTGGACGTGTTTGGGGTCGGGGGCTGGGCCCTCGCGGTCGCCGGGTTCGGGATCCGGCTTCTGAACCTGATCGCCAAGGCGGTCGCGGCCTGGCCGCACGCGGTCTGGATCGTGCCGAGCGCGCCCGCCATCGCCTTGCCGATCGCGTTCCTGGGCGTGCTCTGGCTCTGTCTCTGGCGCGGCAGGCTGAGGCTCCTGGGGCTGCCGGCCGCGCTCGCGGTGTTCCTCTGGCCCCGCCCGCCCGCG
This sequence comes from uncultured Caulobacteraceae bacterium, assembly GCA_964614675.1. Taxonomy (GTDB): domain Bacteria; phylum Pseudomonadota; class Alphaproteobacteria; order Caulobacterales; family Caulobacteraceae; genus JANWHQ01. The sequence goes on from CAZTMF010000285.1 coordinate 3,857, forward strand.
CCGGTCGCCTGGATCGCCTCGGATGGGGGAGGGGCGGCGATCGTCTTCCACGGCGCGTCCGTATCCCTGCGCCCCGACGCCAAGCAGTTCGCCATCGACCTCTGGGCCCGCCGGCGCGGGCTCGAGGAGCCGCAGAACCCGGACGCGGTCATGAAGACCCATTTCGACTGCAACCGCCGCCGCTGCCTGCCCAAGGCGGACGATCCGATCCGCCTCGCGGCGTGGTGGACCCGCCGCGCGCCTTCGGACGCCGACATGGCGCGCCTCTGCCAGGACGCCGATTTCGTGGTGCTCCGTGGCGATGAGACGCCCGCGCCCGGCTGCGCCGCCCATGTGCTCACAGGCGCCGACTTCGCCCGCGGCGGCTCGGTGGAGATCTTCAAGGCGGCCCGCGGGTGGCGGCTCGTCTGGGCCAACCCGGCCAGGGGTGTCCGTCCGTGGACGCGGCCGCTGCGGCCAGGCTAACCCAGCCGCTCGAGTTCCTCCGCCCCGCCGACGGTGACGCCGAGATCGTTCACGATGCCGGTCTCCAGCGAATAGACCCAGCCGTGGACGCACAATTCCTGGCCGCGGGCCCAGGCGTCCTGGACGAAGATGTCGGAGGCCACGTTCTTCACCTGGCGGATGACGTTGAGTTCGCAGAGCCGGTTCAGCCGGTCCCGCTCTTCCGGGATCGCTTCGAGCTCGTGCAGATGGTCGTGATGCACCTCGCGGATCGGGTGCAGCCAGTGGTCGACGAGGCCCCGGCGTTGGCCGTCAATGGCCGCCGCCACGCCGCCGCAGCCGTAGTGGCCCACCACCATCACGTGCTTCACCTTGATCACGTCGACGGCGAACTGCAGCACCGAGAGATAGTTGGCGTCCTGGGGCGGAGCGAGGTTGGCGACGTTGCGGTGG
>CAZTMF010000286.1:0-4750 GCA_964614675.1 uncultured Caulobacteraceae bacterium
GCGTCTACAAGGACAGCCGCTTCGCCTATGGGGGCTTTGACCCGAAGTTCGGCGGCTACGGCACGCCCTTCGATGGGACCTACTATCTCACCGCCAGCGGCACGCCCGATCGGCCCATCGTGATCCGGGCCGCCGGCGACGGCGAGGTGGTGTTCGACGGCGACGGCGATCACGTGCTGTTCAACCTGATGGCCGCCAACAACACCTACTTCGAGGGGATCACGGTCCGGAACACAGACGTCGCCTTCCTTCTCGGCCAGAAGGACATCGCCGGCTCGTCGGGCTTCACGCTGAAGCGCTCGCGGCTGATCGACGTGGGCCGCGGCGTCGAGGACGAGTGGGCCGGCTCCAAGGACGTCTATATCGCCGACAATGTCCTGATCGGCCGCCACGACCGCCAGCGTCTGCAGACCTGGTTCCACCCGGAGATCTGGGGAAAGTTCCCCGGCTATCCCGCGCCGATCACTTCGGAATACGCCATCAAGGTCTACGGTCAGGGCCATGTGGTGGCGCACAACTACGTCGAGGCCTTCCACGACGGCATCGACGTCTCGACCTACGGAACCCCGAGCAAGGACCCGGACCGCGTCCCCTCATCCATCGATTTCTACGACAACGACGTCACCAACACCGACGACAACTGCTTCGAGGCCGACGGCTCGGCCCACAATGTGCGGGTGTTCGAGAACCGGTGCTTCAACGCCACCGGCGCGGGCCTGAGCGCCCAGCCGATCTTCGGCGGCCCGGCCTATTTCTTCCGTAACGTCCTCTATAACATGACGAATTCCGGGCCCCTGAAGTTCGTCGACACCCCCGCGGGCGTGCTCGTCTACCAGAACACCTTCTTCGGCCAGAGCGCCCTCTTCGGTCCGGCGTCGAACGTGCACTTCCGCAACAACCTCTGGATCGGCGACGGCTGGCCGGGGGCCCTGTTCGCGCCCTCGACCTTCACCAACTATTCGAGCGCCGACTACGACGGCTTCCGGCCAAATCCGGGCCCTACCCCGCCGTTCGGCTGGACCTCGCCGGCAGCCGGCGTGAAGGCCGACTACAAGGGCCAGCTGGTCAAGCGGCAGTTCGCGACCTTGGCGGAGTTCCAACAGGCGACGGGCCAGGAGCCGCACGGCGTGCTGCTCGGCGAGGGGGTCTTCATCCGCGCTCCCCTGCCCGACCGCGACGATCCCCAGCGGCTGTACAAGCCGTCGGACTTTGATTTCCGCCTGAACCCGGCGTCCGCCGCGATCGACAAGGGCGCCGTCCTGCCCACCATCACCGACGGCTACTCGGGCGCGGCGCCGGACCTCGGCGCCTATGAGCTGGGATCTCAGCCGCCGGAGTACGGGCCCCGCGCCTGGCCGATGGGGTCCAATCCGGCGTCGCCGTGACCTCAGGCGGCCTCAAAGCCCTCCTCGACACCCAGGAGCTGTAGCAGCCTCGCCCGGAGAGCCGCGTGCGCGGGGCTGCCGCGCCGCTCGTCCTGCGCAAGGTCCACCTGGATGTCGGCTCCGATACGGCCGTCCTCGAGCACCACGATACGGTCGGCCAGGACGATGGCCTCGTCGACGTCGTGGGTGACCAGCAGGACGGCGGGGCGATGGCGTTCGGAGAGCCGGCGCAGCAGCACATGCATGCGCAGGCGGGTCAGGGCGTCCAGGGCGCCGAACGGCTCGTCCGCGAGCAGCAGCTGCGGCTCTCGCACCAGGGCCCGGGCCAGGGCGACTCGCTGTTGCTGGCCGCCCGAAAGCTCCGAGGGCCAGGCGGTCTCCCGGCCGGCGAGCTCCACTTCGTCGAGCGCGGCGCGGGCGCGCGCCTCCGCGTCGGGCCCCGGCAAGCCGAGGGCGACATTGCCGAGCACCCGCTTCCAAGGCAGGAGCCTAGCGTCCTGGAACACCACCGAGAGGCGCTCGGGCGCCTCGATCTCGCCGGAGCCCACCGCCTCCCGGTCGAGCCCGGCGAGGGCGCGCAGCAGGGTGCTCTTGCCCGATCCCGAGCGGCCCAGCAGGGCGACGAACTCGCCGCGTCGGATATCGAGGTCGACGCCGTTCAGCACACCCTTGAGAGTGAAACGCCGCACGAGATTGCGGACGCGGACGACGGGGGTCATGGGGCTGCTCATCGCGCGAGGGTCCTGCGCCAGGTCAGGGTGCGCGCCTCGAGCGCGCGAACGACGAAGTCGGAGACCAGACCCAGGATCGCGTAGAGCACCAGACCCACAAGGATCACCTCGGTCTGAGCGTTGGTCCGCGCGAGCTCGATCATGTAGCCGATGCCGCTGGTGGCGTTGAACTGTTCGACCACCACCAGGGCGCCCCAGGCGGCCAGCACCGCGAACCTCAGACCCACCAGGAAACCCGGCAAGGCGCCCGGCAGCACCACGTGCCGGATGAAGGCGAGGTGGCCCATGCCGAGGGATTCGGCCAGCTCCACATAACGGATGTCGATCGACCTCAGGGCGTTGTGGGTCTGGATGTAGATCGGGATGAAGACGGCGATGGAGATGATCGTCACCTTCATGGTCTCGCCGAGGCCAAACCACAGGATGAACAGCGGGATCAGCGCCAGGGTCGGGATCGCGCGTTTCATCTGGACGACGCCGTCGAGGATATAGCCGCCGAGCAGGCTGAGGCCTGAGACCAGGGCCAGCACCACCCCAAAAACGGTCCCGAAGGCCAGCCCCTCCCCGGCCCGGAGCGCCGAGATGCCGAGGTCGGCCTCCAGCCGGCCGCGGGCCAGGAGCTCGGCGGCCGTGGTCGCCGCCACCCACGGCGCGGGCAGCACCCGCGGGTCGATCACCCCGCGCCAGGAGCCCACGGACCAGTAGACCAGGAGGATCGCCGGTCCCAGCAGCCAGCCGAGGGCGGCCGGCTTGCCGAGCCCGAGCCTCGGCCGGGTGGCGGCGACAGGAGCGTCGGCGAGCGCGGGCCGAACGAGGCGCACCGGTTCAGGGGCCGGCTCGGCGGAACGGACCGCGCGGAGAATCTGGACTGTCATGCAATGCGCCTCGGACGATGGGCGGGATCAGGGATGGGCGAGGCCGGCGGCGTAGGCGTCGGCGGCCACCGGCGCGAACCGGCGGTCGAAGATGTCGGCGGCGAGGAACGGCTTGCGGCCCGTCTGGCGGGCCATGAGGTCGATGGCGCCCTGCTCCTGCGCCACGGCCGGCGCCCAGTCGCGAGGGACGTCGCGCACGCCGGTGACCTTGATCACGTAGAGGGCGTCGTCGGGGCTGAGCCGCTGGTCCTTCTGGTAATAGGCAGCAGCCCACTGGTCGGGATGGGTCTCGATCCAGGCCTGGGCGCGGCCCCAGAGCTGCACATAGGCGCGCAGGGCCGCAGCCTTGGCGGGGTCCTGCAGGGTCTCGGTGCGGACGTAGAGGTCGGAAAGGTCGTCCCGGAACGGCCCGTGGGCCAGCAGCCTTGCGCCGTCCTTCCCGAAGCGCTGCACGTAGTGGCGGGCGGCGACGCCATTGGCCAAGGGCGCGGCGTCCACCTGCCCGGCGGCCATGGCGTTGATATAGACGTCCGCTCCGGTGCTCGGCATCTCCACCAGGGTCACGTCCGACGCGGTCAGATGGTGCTCGGCCAGGGCGCGCAGGACCACTTCGCCCTGAACCTGGCCCGGGCTGAAGGCGATGCGCTTGCCGCGCAGGTCGCCCAGGGTCCGGATGCCGGACCTCGGCGCGACGGCGATGGTCCAGGCGGGATGGCCGATCGGATCCTTCCGCTGGGCCACGGCGATGATCTTGACCGGCATGCCCACCCAAACGGCGTGGACGGGCGGGATGTCGGCGGCCGCCCCCACGTCGAGCGCCCTGGCATGGAAGGCCTCGGTAACCGCCGGGCCGCCCGTCATGTGCACCCACTTGATCCGGAACGGCAGCGACTGCTCCCAGCCGGTGATCTGCAGCACTTTCTGGGTGGTCGGGTCGCCGATGCTGAGCGTGACGCCCTGGGGGGTCTGTTCGGGCAGCGGCGCGGACAACGGCAGCCCCCCCGCCGCCGCCGCGCCGCCGGGCGGCCGGCCCGCCGCCAGGAAATAGGCGATGGGCGCGGCCAGCACGACCGCCACCACCACCCGTCCAATCGCCCTCGGTCTCAGCACGGGGTCAGGCTCAGCCGAGGACGTTGAAGAGCTCGCCCTCAAGCGGGCGGGAGCGGAAGCCATCCGGACCCTCGGGCAGATCGCCGGCGACGGTGATCCGGCGCACCACCCGCCCCATGTCGAACTGGGCGTAGTCGATGGGTCCCGCGTGGGCGACGGCCTGGTTGTCCCAGACCACCAGGGATTTGGGCCGCCAGCGGAATCGGACGGCGTACTCGGGGCGGATCAGCTCCTGATAGAGCAGCTCGATCAGGGCGTCGCTCTCGCGCTCCTTGAGCCCCACTATGTGGCTGGTGGTGCCGGGATTCAGGAACAGGAGCCGCTCGCCGGTCTCAGGATGCACGCGCACGAGGGGATGCAGTGAAGCGAAAGGCCCCGTGCTGCGCCCATCACGGCGCGGCTCGCGCTCGCCCGCGTCATAGGCGGAGGTCTGGTGGACCGATTGCAGACCATCGATCAGTTGGCGGATCGGCGGCGACAGACCTTCGTAGGCGGAGATCAGATTGGCGAACAGGGTGTCGCCGCCATAGGGCGGGATCTGCACGCCGTAGAGGATCGAATAGCGATTGGGATTGGCGACGAAGGTGATGTCGATGTGCCAGCCCTTGTAGTCGCGCGGCGGCCGCGCGCTCGGCGGACGGCTGTCGTT
>CAZTMF010000287.1:0-4745 GCA_964614675.1 uncultured Caulobacteraceae bacterium
AGGCCTTCCACTTGGCCTGGGCGACGGCGTCGAGGTCCGAGACCTTGAGCTGCTTCAGGGGGTCCTTGCGCCGGGCCTCCAGCCGATCCTCCTGCTCGTCCTTGGAGATGTCGAGCCAGTATTTCACCAGCCGGATGTCGGCCTTGGTCAGCATGAGCTCGAAATCGGGCGCGTCGTGGAGGAACTGCTCCTGCTGCTCGGCGGTGGAGAAGCCCATCACCTTCTCGACCCCGGCGCGGTTGTACCAGGAGCGGTTGAACACCACGAACTCGCCGGCCGCCGGCAGGTGGGGGACATAGCGCTGGAAGTACCACTGGGTGGCCTGGCGGTCCGAGGGCTTGGGCAGGGCCACCACCCGCGTGTTGCGCGGCGAGAGGAACTCGGTGAGCCGCTTGATCGTGCCGTCCTTGCCGGCCGCGTCGCGGCCTTCCAGGACGACCAGGATCTTCTCGCCCGACTTCACCGCCGCGACCTGCATGCGCACGAGGTCGACCTGCAGGCGACGCAGATCCTTCTTGTAGTCGGGGTCCTTGGGCATGGGTTCGATCCGCATCCTGACGGGAGCTGGGCGTTTATGCCCCCGACCTGAACGCGGGGGCCAGAGTTTGGCGCCGGGAGTCCGTTGACTCCCCGCCGGCATGAGAACAAAGTGAGAACAAGGACGTTCTCCCACCATGGCCTTCGACGCGACCAGCTACAACAATTTCCCCTCCCCCCTCGAGGGGAAGGGAAGAATGCCCGCGTCTTGCCTCGGCCTGGAAGAAGCCACCGCCGCCGAGCCTCGTGACTGGGGCGCGGCCGGCGCCTTCGCCCTCTGGCGCGCGGGCGCCGCCCACGACCCGCGCCCGCTGGCCCTGGTCACCGTCAAGGCCTGGCGCGGCGAGCGCGGCGGTTTTTCGGCCCGCGGCCTGAAGGGGCTGGGGATCGATCCCGCCGGCGTGATCCAGGTGCGCGCCGAGAAGGAGGCCGAGGCGCTCTGGGCGCTGGAGGAGGCGCTGAAGTCCGGCGCGGTCAGGGGCGGGATCGCCACGGTGGAGCAGGCCTCGCTGGTCGCCACCCGCCGGCTCGACTTCGCCGCCCGCGAAGGCCGCGCCACGGGCGTCCTGCTGCGCGTCCTGGGCTCGGGCGACCTCAGCGCCGCGCGGCTGAGGTGGCGGCTGAAGGCCGAGCCGTCCGCGCCGCATCCGTTCGACCCCAGGGCCCCGGGCGCGGTGCGGCTGACCGCCGAGCTGACCCGCCGCCGCGACGGGCCGCTGGGCGCCTGGGAGCTGGAGCAGGATCATGAGACGCATCGTCTCGGTCTGGCTGCCGGACTGGCCGATCACGGTCTGGTCCAAGGCCGCCAGGCCCACGCCGCCTGATTCCCGATCTTCCCCCCCTGGGGGAAGTCCCCGCGAAGCGGGGGATGCGGGCCCCTTCGCCCTGACCGAGCGCACCGGGCGGGGGCTGGTGCTGAGCGCGGTGAATCCGGCGGCGCGGGCGCTGGGGCTCAGCCTCGGCCAGAGCCACGCCGATGCCTGCGCCATCGTCCCCACCCTGACCACCGCCCCCGCCGAGCCTGAGCGGGACAGGGAGGCCCTGCTTCGCCTGGCGCTCTGGGCCGAACGCTTCTCGCCCGCCGTGGCCGTGGAGACGTCCGAGCCCGGCTACGAAGGCCTGACGCTCGACATGACCGGCGGCGCCCACCTGTTCGGCGGCGAGGGCGCCCTGCTCCAGGAGATCGAGCGGAGGCTGGCCGCGGCCGGCATCCCCGCCCGCGCGGCCATGGCCGACACGCCCGCCGCCGCCTGGGCCCTGGCGCGCTTCGGCGACGACCGCCTGGCGCCGGAAGACCGCGCGCGCGAAGCGCTGAAGTCCCTGCCGGTGCAGGCGCTGAGGGTCTCCGACAACGCCCTGCGCCTGCTGCACCGCTTTGGCCTCCGACGCATCGGGGACCTCTACGCCCTGCCGCGCGCGGGCCTGGCGCGCCGGTTCCGGGGGGAGGAGGGCATGGAGCTGGTCCGCCGCCTGGACCAGGCCCTGGGCATCGAGGCCGAGCCCCTGGAGCCGGTGCGGCCCCAGCCGCTCTACCGGGTCTGGCGCGCCTTCGCCGAACCGATCATCGACATGGAAGGCGTGGCCTGGGCCCTCCCGGACCTGGTGCAGGCGCTCTCGGCCCAGCTCGACCGCGATGGCAAGGGCGCGCGGCGGCTGGTGCTGACCGCCTTCCGGGTCGATGGCCGCACCACCGGGATCGAGGCCAGGCTCAGCTCGCCGGTCTCGACGCCAACGCACCTGCTGCGGCTCCTGAAGGAGCGGGGGCTCGAGCGGCTCGACCTCGGCTTCGGCGCCGACGCCCTGATGCTCTCGGCCCACCGGACCGAGGCGGCCCAGGCGCGCCAGGCCGATTTCGACGGCGGCCAGGTCCAGGGGGGACGGGACGACCTCGCCGCCCTGATCGACCGGCTGTCCGCAAGGCTCGGCGACGGCGCGGTGCTGCGCCCGACCCTGCGCGACAGCCACATCCCCGAACGCAGCGAAGCCTGGTCCCCCGCCGGCCCCGATCCCGAGCCCCAGACGCCGGGAACGTCCGCCGCCGGTCCGCGTCCCCTGTTCCTGCTGGATCCCCCCGAGCCGATCCAGACCCTGGCCGGCATGCCCGACAGCCCGCCGGCGCAGTTCTCCTGGCGGCGGGTGACGCGCAGGATCGCCAGGGCCGAAGGGCCCGAGCGCCTGAGCCCCGAGTGGTGGCGCGCGCCCGTCCCCGATTTGTCCGCCGAGGAGGCGGCGGTCCCCGAAACCGACGCCGGCAAGGCCCAGGCCAAGGCCGCCCTGATCCTGGAGGTGAGCGAAGCGCGCGAACGCGAGGACGCCGGCGTCACCCGCGATTACTACCGCGTGGAGGACGAGCACGGCCGCCGCTACTGGCTGTTCCGCCAGGGCCTCTACGACCACGGCGCGCCCGAACGCATGCCCAGCTGGTGGCTGCACGGGGTGTTCGCGTGATGACGGTTGCAGACGAGACTCCCCTCTCCCTTCAGGGGGAGGGGTCGGGGGTGGGGGTCCGCGCCGCCCTCCCAGCTGCGGGCAGCATCTCTGTGTCAAAGGTGGGTCGGGGCGTCCGAACGGCCCGGCGCCTGCGGAAAAACTCGACCGTCGCCGAACGGGACCTCTGGAAGCGCCTCAGGAAGGACCGTCTCGCCGGTCTGCACTTCCGTCGTCAGCATCCGATCGGCCCCTACATCGTCGACTTCTGCTGCATCCCGAAACGGCTGGTCATCGAGCTCGACGGCTATTTCCACACTGATCCGGCGCGGATCGAACGGGACAGAGTCCGGACCCTCTGGCTTCGAGCCGCTGGCTATGGAGTCCTACGCTTCCGGGACTCTGATCCTATCGCAGACGTGCTTTCGGCCATCGCGCGGGCGGCGGGGGTTTCTCAGCTGGACGCGGAGCGCGGACCCCCGCCCCCGACCCCTCCCCCTGAAGGGAGAGGGGAGAAGAGCGCCGACCTCTCTGGATGCGCCCCATGACGCCCCGCTACGCCGAGCTCGATGCGCGGACCAACTTCTGCTTCCTGGAGGGGGCGTCGCATCCGGGGGAGCTGGTGGTGCAGGCCAAGGCCCTGGGCATGGCCGCCCTGGGCGTGGCCGACCGCAACAGCCTGGCGGGGGTGGTGCGGGCCCATGCCGAGGCCAGGCGGCAGGGGTTCCGCTTCCTGCCCGGCTGCCGGCTGCAGTTCACCTGCGGCGCCGAGCTGATCGTCTATCCGAGGGACCGGGCCGCCTACGGGCGGCTCTGCAAGCTGCTGTCGATCGGCAAGAGCGAGATCACCGACCTCGAGGACAGCCTGCTGGATCCGCTGCAGGGCGCTGGCCATGACGACGAATCCGGCAAGGCCAAGCCGATCCCCAAGGGCGAATGCCGGCTCGCCTTCGAACAGGCCGCCGAGCTCGGAGCGGGGCTGATCGGCCTGGCCGTGGCGCCGGACCGGATCGACGACGCCTTCGAGGCGCGCCTCGCCGCCTGGGCCAGGGCCTGGCCGGACCGGCTCTATCTGGCCGCCGCGCCCCTGCACCGCGGCGACGACCGGGCGAGGTTGGGCCGCCTGGCCGCCATGGGCGAGCGCGCCGGCGCGCCGATGATCGCCACGGGCCTGGTGCTCTACCACCATCCCCAGCGGCGCCGGCTGCAGGACGTGCTGACCTGTATCCGCGAAGGGGGCGCCATCGACGAAGCGGGAGGGCGGCTGAAGGCCAACGCCGAGCGCTTCCTCAAGACCCCCGAGGAGATGGCGCGGCTGTTCCAGGGCCACGAGGACGCCCTGGCGCGGACTCTGGAGGTCGTGGACGCCTGCAGCTTCTCGCTGACCGACCTGAAGTACGAATACCCCGACGAGCCGGTGCCGCCCGGCAAGACGCCCCAGCAGCATCTGGAGGACCTGGTCGCCGAGGGCGTCCGCCAGAAGTGGCCGCACGGCCCGCCGCCGAAGATCGCCGCCACCATCAGCAAGGAGCTGAGGCTCATCGCCAAGGTGAAGTACGCCGAGTACTTCCTCACCGTGCACGACATCGTGGCCTGGGCGCGCCGGCAGCCCGACCCGATCCTCTGCCAGGGGCGCGGGTCAGCCGCAAATTCGGTCGTCTGTTATTGCCTGGGCATCACCTCGGTGGACCCCGAGGCCCAGGACGTCCTGTTCGAGCGGTTCATCTCCGAGGAGCGCTCCGAGCCCCCCGACATCGACGTCGACTTCGAGCACGAGCGGC
>CAZTMF010000288.1:0-4693 GCA_964614675.1 uncultured Caulobacteraceae bacterium
GTTGGGCGTGAAGCGCAGGAGGTCGTCGAGGGTGGTGACATTGAGCTTGGCCAGCGACTGGCCGGTGAAGGCCTGGACCGTCATCGGCACCTTCTGGACGTTCATCTCGCGCCGTTCGGCGGTCACGATCACCTCGCCCACCACCGAGGCCCCGGCGTCGGTGGCGACGGGCGCGTCGGCGGCCTGGGCCACCCCCGCGAACGCCCAGATCACGTTCATCGCGACGCCGGCGACAAGCGTCGCCTTCAGAGTCTTGGTCATCAAAGCCCCCTCAGATCGCGCGCGCGGCCCGGCCGACGCCAGAATCCTGGCGCGCACATGAGGCGGTTGTCGGGAATTGGCCGGATGGCCTCCAATACTTTGTCTGGATGAGGGCCATAGGCGGCCCCTATGGTCATCGACCTGTAGCAAAACCAAGTATTCGCCTCACAGGTGACGTCGTCCGCCTGCGGCGAATATTTTTCGATGCTAGGCGCGGGCGATCGCGGGATCGCTGACGCTGGGCGCCCCGGTCTCGATATGCCCGCTCAGCCGGCGCAGCCAGCGTGGGGCGGACTCATCGGCGACGACGAGATCGTACCAGCGGCCGGTCGCGGAAACGTCCCAGGCGTCGGTGACGGTTTCCCCGGCATTGAGGCGGAAGCTGCGCGCCAGGCCATGCGGGTAGTCCCCCGGCCTCACCACCAGCCGGCGCCGCCGGCCGGAGCTCGAGAGCTTCAGGACCAGCCGTCCGGACGGCGCGTGGGCTGCCTGGACTTCGGCTCCGCCGTCCTCGGCGCCGGAGAGTCTACGGAAGAACCCGTTGGGGCCGTGAACCTCCAGATCGTAGCCGTCAGGACCGATCGGGCGCGTGGCGATCAGCCTGCCACCCGCTTCGACCGTGTAGAACCACGGTCCGTCGGGCCCCTGGACCGGCCAGAGGCTGAAGACCGCGCCCGCCGACCCGTCGTTGACGAACGACAGGCGCAACTCGCCGTCCCCGACTCTGGCATGGACCTGCAGGTCGTAGGGGAGTGCCCGCGCCGGCCGCACGCCCGGCTCCTGGACCGGCAGCGCCTGGGCAGATAGGATCTTCGGCGCCGGGAGGGCCGACGCGGCGTCGGTCTCGGCCATCAGCCGCGAGACGTCCGGCAGGGCGGCTGGCTTGGGATCCCTCCTTACGAAATCGAACACCGAAGTCAGGTCGCCGCAGACAGCCCGGCGCCAGGGGCTGATGTTGGGCTCGTGCACGCCGAAGCGTCGCTCCAGGAACCTGATCACCGAGGTGTGGTCGAACACCTCGGAGTTCACCCATCCGCCCTTGGTCCAGGGCGAGACCGCCAGCATGGGCACGCGGGGGCCCAAGCCCACCGGCTCGGCCCCGTAGCGCTCTCCCGTCACCGAGACGGTCGATGCACCCACCGATGCATCCGTGGCCGGCACCGGCGGAGGGACATGGTCGAAGAAGCCGTCGTTCTCGTCGTAGTTCAGGATGAAGACGGTCCTGGACCAGACCTCCGGATGGTCGGCCAGGGCCTCGATCAGGCGCGCAGTCAGGGTCTCGCCATAGCCCGGGCTGGCGGCTGGGTGCTCGCACATGATGTAGGGGGCCACGATCCACGACACCTGGGGCAGCCGGCCCTCGGCAACGTCACGCGTGAAGGCGGCGACCAGGTGCTCGGCGCGCGAGGTCTTGGCGTTGGAGGGGCTCGATCCCTCGGCCCAGGCTCGGCCGCGCTCGTGCAGAGGCGAGGACCGGTCGATCCCGCGGAAGGCCCTGTAGTACGCGAGGTTGTTGTCTCCGTAGTTGTCGTACTCCTGATAGACCTTCCAGGAGATTCCGGCGGTCTGCAGCCGCTCGGCGTAGGCGGTCCAGCCGAAACCCGGAAAGGCCGCGTGGTCGTTGGCCATGTCGGCGGTTTCGTTCGGCTCGGTATCGACGTTCCTGATGGCGAATTCACCTGGCTCGCCCACGCCCAGGCCATTGGTCCCGCTGAACAGGAAGTTCCGGTTCGGGGTGGTCGGCCCGAAGATCGAGCAGTGATAGGCGTCGCAGACCGTGAAGGCGTCGGCGAGGGCGTAGTAGAAGGGCAGGTCCGCGCGGGTGAAGCAGCCCATGGTCATGGGCGTCTTGGTTTCGATCCAGGCGTCGTGCCGCTTCCACTTGGCGTGCGAGCCTTTCCAGCTGTGGTCCAGGCTGTCGATCACCTCGGCGCGGGTGGCGCGGGCGTCCAGCCGGAAGGGCAGGACATGGCCTTGGTCCGGCGCCCTGGAATCCCGGGGCTGGAACCAGACCGGCTCGCCGGACGGCAGCCTGACCGGCCGTGGATCGCCGAAGCCCCGCACGCCCTTCAGGGTGCCGAAATAGTGGTCGAACGAGCGGTTCTCCTGCATCAGGATCACCACGTGCTCGACGTCCATGATCGAGCCGGTCGTCCCGCGCGGTTCGACCGCGAGCGCCTTGGCGATGGCCCGGGGCCCGGCGCCGGCGGCCAGGGCCGAGCCCAGCGCCAGCTTCAACACATCGCGTCGTCCGCCCGTCGTCATCCAACCCCTCCCGCCGAGCGCGTTTGGCTGTGGCGCTCTGGGCGCGCGGACTTTGCCGCGGGATTGTGACAGTCGGCGCCTGAGTTTTCGAAGGCGCTTGAGGCGGATGGGGAGGCCAGCCTATGAATCGATGTCAGGCAGGCTGCGCAAAAGCCCCGGAGGAACGATCCACATGAACGAGCCTTTGGTGAGGTTCGGCCGCGAGCCGTTCGTACCGGTCCAGAGCTATCTGCACACCACTGTCGCGCCGCTGCGCTTCGAGGCGGAGATCTACGACTGCGAAGTTGTGGGCGAGGTGCCGCGCGGACTCAACGGCACGTTCTTCCGCTGTGGCGGCGACACGCTGTATCCAACCCTCCAGGGCGACAACCTCAACAATGGCGACGGCGTCATCGCCGCCTTCCACTTCCAGGACGGCTACGTCGACTTCATCCAGCGCTATGTGAAGACCGAGCGCTTCCTGCTGGAGCGCAAGAACCGACGTCGTCTCTACGGCCACTACCGCAACGCTTACACCGACGATCCTTCGACTGCAGGGACCGACCGGGACAACACCGGCAACACCACCGCCTGGGCCCACCACGGCAAGCTCTTCGCTCTGCGCGAGGATTCCATCCCTTACGAGCTCGACCCGGTCACCCTGGAGACCAAGGGTCTGGCCGCCTTCAGGGATCAGCTGCGCAGCCGGACCATGACCGCACACCCCAAGTTGGACCCGGTGACCGGCGACTGGTGGAGCTATGGCCAGTTCTCGGAGAAGCAGTTCAAGGGCGAGATGTCGCTGCACGTCATCGACAAGACCGGCAAGGTGATCCGCGAGGAGGAATTCCGGCTCCCCTATCCAGGCATGACCCACGACTGGGCGGTCACCCGCGAACACCTGATCTTCCACCTGTGGCCCCTGACGGTGGACCTCGAGCGCATGAAGGCGGGCGGCGGCTTCTACGCCTTCGACAACGACCTCGTGCCGATGTTCGGGATCATGCCGCGCGAGGGTACGACCGCGGACCTGCAGTGGTTCGAAGTCCCTGACGGGGCCATCGCCCACTTCATGAACGCCTTCACCGAGGGTCGGAAGGTGCACGTCGACGGCGGCACCCACTCGGGCCACTTCTTCACCTTCTTCGAGGAGGCCCACGGCCGGCCGGCGACCGAGTTCCGACCCGGCACCTTCTCGCGCATCACTTTCGATCTCGACACCGGCGCAGCGACGATGCGGCCGCTGACCAACGGCCTTGGCGGCGGCATGCCCGAGATCGACGACCGCTTCGCCATGCAGCGTTACCGCTACGGTTTCTCCACCAGCCGGGGCGGCCTCGTCCGCTACGACACCGAGACGGGCGGCCGTCAGGAGCACGTCACCGAAGGCGCGGCCCAGGAGCCGGTGTTCGTGCCGCGCAGCCCCGATGCGCCGGAGGGCGACGGCTGGCTGTTGTCGCTGGTCACCCGGCCGGACAACCGCTCGGATCTGATCATCCTGGACGCGATGGATTTCGAAGCCGAGCCCCTGGCCATCGTCCGCCTGCCCTTCGGCCAGGCCTGGCTCTTCCACGGCTGCTGGATGGACGTTCCGGGCGGGGTCGCCCTGCCGCGCTAGGCGGCGACGCCAGGGCGCACGGGGCCAAACCGCCAGGCGCGGTAACGGCGTAAGCCGCGAGCCATAAGGGAGGGGCTGCGCTCGGCCCCGAATTCGCGGATCAGGCGCTTCAGGCTGGGTTCGGCCACCAGGCCCGCGGCCGTGCGATAGCCGAACCATTGGATGGTGCGCTGGCCCTGCTCCTTCCAGAACTCCACCTGGTCGTTCACGCGAAAAGGGAAGACGATCACCTGTACGGCGATGGCGTCGCCGTCCTTCAGGCGCTTCTGGTAGCCGAAGGAACCGAGCGGATGCGGTTCGATCTCGCCGATCAGGCCGGCCTCCTCGGCGGCCTCGACGGCGGCGGCGTCCTGGGGCTTCAGGCCGTTCATCGGCCAGCCCTTGGGGATCACCCAGCGATGGGTTTCGCGCGAGGTGATCAGGAGGATACGCACCTGGCCGGCCTCAATCCGATAGGGCAGGGCGGCGTACTGGATGCCGGTGGACTTGACCGACTTCATGGCAGCAAGCCGCCGCTGAGGAAGTAGGCCGCGGCGCCGATCAGGCCCGCCATGGGCATGGTTACGATCC
>CAZTMF010000289.1:0-4689 GCA_964614675.1 uncultured Caulobacteraceae bacterium
CCCTCACAAGTGAAACGGACATTCGCGGCGATCGTCGAACGGACCTCGAAATGGGACCAGTCCAAGTCCGCCCCGGAGCAGGAGGGCTTCGCCGGCCACGCGAAATACATGGGCGATCTGGAGGCCGAAGGATTCATCGCCCTGGCGGGCCTGATGCAGGACAGCAACGACGTGCTGTTCATCCTCTACGCTGATAGCGAGGAGGAGGTGCAGACCCGTCTTGGCCAGGACCCGTGGCGCCAGGATGGGCATACGCGGCTGGTGCGTCTCGAGGAGATCGGCATCCGCACCTGGGCGCCCCTGCAAAGCGCCGATTAGACGCCTGACTGCCGCTTCCCAAGCGCCAAGGCCGACAAGAGTTACTGGAGATCACGATGCGGGTATTTGTCTTCGACTGGCTCGCCTACAAGGAGAACGTCGACAGGTTTCGCGTCGACGGCCAGATGCCGCGGCTCGGACGCAAGCAGTTCAATCCGCAGGCGGCGATGGACACCTATTCGGAGCACCTCCAGGCGTGGGTCGAGCTCGAGCGTCAGGGTTTCGACGGCGTGGCGATCAACGAACACCATGCAACGCCCTATGGGCTGGGCAATTCACCGAACCTGATCGCATCGGCGATCGCGCAGCTGACCAGCCGCCTGAAGATCCTGATCTACGCCAACCTGCTGCCGCTCCACGAGCCGCTGCGCCTGGCCGAGGAACTGGCCATGCTCGACTGCCTGTCCAAGGGGCGGCTGATCGCCGGCGTCGCCCGGGGCGCGCCGCGCGAGTACAAGATCTTCAACGTGCCAATGGGCGAGTCCCGCGGGCGCTTCGAGGAAGCCTACGAGGTCATCCGCCGGGCCTGGGTCGAAGAGAGCTTCTCCTTCGAGGGCCAGTTCTACAATTACAAGGACGTGTCCATCTGGCCGCGGCCGGTGCAGCAGCCCCATCCGCCGGTCTGGGCGCCGATGACCAGTTCGCGCGAGACGATCGAATGGGCGGCCGCCAACGACATCGCCATCACGCCGGGCGTGTTCGCCGGCACTGTCCGCGAGGACACCATTCGCTACTACGCCAAGCGCCAGGCCCTGTTCGGCCGGAAGGTGACCCCCGACCGTCTCAACATCATGGTCGATTGTTACGTGGCGGACTCCAAGGCCAAGGCCATCGAGGAGTACGGCCCCTATCTGATGTACCTGTTCAATACGCTGCTGCTCTACGGCCACGTGCACCAGCATGAGGTGCAGAAGGGCTATTACAGCTCCACCGCCTTCGAACACCTTCGCATGGGGGCGAAAGGGACCCTGGCCGAGGACGCCACGGTGTTCACCAAGTGGACCTTGGACACCGTGAAGGCGGCGGCCGAGCACATGCCGATCGGAACGGCGGACGAGGTGGTCGAGCGGATCATCGCCGAATGTGACGAGGCGGGCGCGGAATCGGTGCTGCTGGTCTGCAACCGGGGCGACATGCCTCAGGAGATGTTCATGAACCAGATCCGCCGGATCGGTTCGGAAGTCCTGCCCAGGCTCCAGGCCCACAAGGTCAAGTCGGTGCCGTTCGCGGAAATCGTCGAGGCGGTTTAGCCAGGAACGCGGCTTTATCCGCAATTGACGCAACTATTTCCGGCATCCGCCCGCCGGCATCCTGACCCGCCTGTTCAGTGCGCGCGCCGGCGTCTTCCACGCGCGCCGACGCTCACGAGGGTCGGGAGGAGTGGCCGTGTCGATGGCTGAGACCGTTTCGGTCGAGGGTCCGCCTTATGTGGACGCCGTGATCAAGTACCCGGATCGGTCCGCCGAGGGCGGGCGGATCAGCGGCAACAAGGAGTTCACGTTCGAGCTGGAGGACCACGTGATGCGCATCGGCAATGCGCGCCGTGAGACCTCGCCGTTCGAGACATGCGGATTCGCCTTGCTGAGCCGGACGACCGACATCGACTTCACCAGCGAGGACGACGTCAGACGGGGCTGGCATCCCCAGGCGCGGCGGCTGGTCGCCGAGCTGACCGGCGCCCAGGAAGTCTTTCCCTTCCTCGGCATCCTTCGGGGCGGCGAAGAAGAGCTCGGCGGCGGGCCGGCCCTGATGGCGCACGTGGACTTCAACGCCGACAGCCTGCGCCACTGGGTCGCCACCCTGGCCGGAGACCGGGCGAAGGAATTCGCCGACAGGCGCCTGATCAACGTCAATCTCTGGACGCCCATCCGTCCGGTCGAGAACTCGCCGCTCGGGGTCTGCGATGCGAGCAGCATCGATCGAAGCGACTTCATGAACATCAAATTCGGCAAGCCGGAAACGATCGAGACGGACGAGTTCCGCGCCGGCTTTGATTCCGGCGGATTCGTGCTCGGGTTCAATCCCAAGCATCGCTGGTTCTACTACCCCAACATGCAGCCCCATGAGGTGCTCGCCTTCAGGCTCTGCGACACGGCCGACGCGGATTTGCGCATGACGGCCCACACCGCCTTCGACGACCCGACCTCGCGGCCGGGCTCGCCCAAGCGGATGAGCTACGAGCTTCGCACCATCGCCGTGATGGGACCGTGAGGGCGGTGACAGCAAAGCGTCTGGGGCGTGCGTAGCCAAAGAATTCGCCCCCCGGCTCCAAAGGGCGGCTGGCTAGGGGAGGAGAATAAGATGAGGACCCAACTGGTCTTTTCGCTGATGGCGTTGGCCATTGCGGCCGCATCGCCTGCGACGGCGGAGATCGCCAAGGCCCGGGTGACGGGCGGCGAGATCGCCGGGACGGTGGTCGACGGCCTTTCGGAATTCAAGGGAATCCCCTTCGCCGCCCCGCCCACAGGCGCCCTGCGGTGGAAGGCGCCTCAGCCGGTCAAACCCTGGTCGGGGGTGAGGCAGACCGCCCAATTCGGCGCGGCGTGCATGCAGACCGGCGGCGGGGGCGGCGCTGGCCCAGGCATCCCCTACAGCGAGGACTGCCTCTACATCGACGTCTGGACCCCGGCGAAGTCGCCCGGCGAGAAGCTGCCGGTCATCGCCTGGATCTACGGCGGGGCCTTCGCCGCGGGCGCCACGAGCAATCCGCTCTATGACGGGACGAACTTCGCCAAGAAGGGCGTCGTCTTCGTCAGCATCTCCTACCGGGTCGGGCCGTTCGGCTTCCTGGCCACGCCCGAGCTCAGCAGGGAAAGCGGCCATGGCTCGGGCGCCTACGGCCTGCTCGACATGATCGCCGGGCTGAAGTGGATCCAGGCCAATGTCTCGAAGTTCGGCGGCGATCCGGGGAAGGTGACCATCCTCGGCCATTCCGCCGGCGGCTGGGGCGTGAGCATGCTGGCTGCGTCTCCCCTGGCGAAGGGCCTGTTCCGCGGCGTCATTTCCGAGAGCGGGGCCAACTTCACGCCGCCGCAGGATTCGCCCTGGGCTGGGACCACTCTCCAAACCCTGCGCATGGCCGAACAGGGCGGCCAGGGCTTCCTCGAGAAGCTCGGCGTCCACACCCTGGCCGAGGCGCGCGCTTTGCCGGCCGACAAGGTCCTGGCTGGTGTTCGCGGCGGCGGCGTCCGCTTCTGGCCGCCGCTGGACGGCTATGTGAACCGGGGCGACCAGTTCCTCCTCTGGAAGCAGGGCCGCTTCAACGACACGCCGATCATGGTCGGCGACGTGTCCGACGAAGGGGCGGCGTTCGGCGTGCGCAAGACCACGGCGGCCGCCTTCGAGGAACAGGTGCGCAAGGATTACGGCAAGTCGGCCGAGGCCATCCTCGCGGC
This sequence comes from uncultured Caulobacteraceae bacterium, assembly GCA_964614675.1. Classification (GTDB taxonomy): domain Bacteria; phylum Pseudomonadota; class Alphaproteobacteria; order Caulobacterales; family Caulobacteraceae; genus JANWHQ01. Next base: position 3,714 of record CAZTMF010000289.1, read on the forward strand.
CTATCCCCACGCCACGGACGAGGAGGCGACGCGCGCATCGACCGAGCTCGCCAGCGACACCACCTTCGACTGGGGGCAGTTCACCTGGGCGCGCGAGCAGACGACCTATGGCAAGGGCAATGTCCATGTCTTCTGGTTCGACAAGCCGACCGAGCGGGATCCCAACGGTTCGCCGCACGGCTCGGAAGTCGCCTATGTCTTTGGCAACCTGGGCATTGGCGGTCGCTCTCAACCGACGGCGGACGATCGGGCGCTGTCGGACCAGATGCAGACCTATTGGGTCAACTTCGCGAAATCCCTGGATCCCAACGGCGCGGGGCTGCCGCAATGGCCGGCGTTCTCCACGGCCGATCCGATCGTCATGCGCTTCGCCAGGGATCCCGGGGCGGCGCCCGACCCGATCCAGGCTCGGCTGAAGGTGCTGGACGGCTATTATGATTGGCGGCGGAACGGATCGAAGTGAACCAAAGGGGCGAGTGGATGGGTTCGGACTTGATGCCTGCGGCTTTGGCGGCGGCCCTGGCTATGGCCATCGCGGCGCCGCCAGCCGCCAGCGCTGCGGACCGGCCGCATGACAGGCGTGTGGCCTATGCCGCCCTCGCAAGACTGCCGGATCTCGACGAGGGCGTCTGGAACATCGATTGGCGCGCGGCTCGTGGACCGTCCCAGCCAAAGCCCCAACTGACCCCGGAGGCGCAGGCCAAGGCCGACGCGGCCAAGCGCGAAGGCCTCCAGAACCGGAACGCCAACTGCATCCCGCCCGGCATGCCGGAGATCATGGGCTGGCCCTATCCGATCGAGTTCCTCTATTCGCCGGGGCGGGTGACGCTGGCGATCGAGTCCGACAGCCAGGTTCGCCGCATCTACACCGACGGCCGCGGCCATCCCGCTGATCCGGACCCCACCTTCCTCGGCGACTCCATCGGCCATTGGGAGGGCGACACCCTGGTCATCGACACCACCGCCTTGAATCCCA
>CAZTMF010000290.1:0-4668 GCA_964614675.1 uncultured Caulobacteraceae bacterium
TATGTCCTGGGCGCCAGCCGGGTCCGCTTCCTGTCGGTCGGCTTCCTGAAGAACGACCGGCTAGTGGTCGAGACCGCCCAGACCTTCACCGCGGGCGAATACAAGGGCCACCTGGTCAAGGCCTATGTGACCGATCTCGAAGGGAAGAACTGGCGCACCCTGCTGCCCGAAGGCCGGGCGGCGCAGTCCGAAGTCGCCTCCTTCGTCGACCGCACCTCGGACGCGGACGTCATCTCGACGCTTCCGCTCGATCCCCAGTACGTGCTGGTGCAGGACAACCGGATTGAGACCAACGGCGATGTCTACCGGGTCAACGTCTACACCGGCTCGGCCGAGCGGGTGGAGAAGGGCGCCGAGGACGTCTTCGACTATCGGGCCGATCTGAAGGGCGAGGTCCGCTCGAGGGTCGAGGTGAACTTCGACGGCGGGAAGATCTATTTCGCCCAGCAGATCAAGAATCCCTCGAGCGGCAAGTGGGAGGAGCACTTCCGCTCCTATGCCAAGGACCGTTCGATCACCGAGATCGTGGCCTTCACCACCGATCCCAACATCGTCTATGTCCGCACGCCGAACGGCGGCGACCATACCGGAATCTACGAATACGACATCGGTCAGCGAAAGCTGCTGGAACCGGCCTTCGCCCACAAGATCTTCGACGCTAACGGCGTCATCGTCTCCCATGAGAAGGCCGATTTCGGCCGTGTGCTCGGCTTCACCTATCTCGGTGACGATCTGTCGACCTATTGGGCGGATGACAAGCTCGCGTCGCTTTCGTCGGGCCTGAAGCAGGCTCTTGGGGCGACGACTCGATCCATCCAGTGGACAGATCCCGGCACGGACCTCACCACGCCCCTCGAGGTGCCCGACGGTCCGAGCACAGGGATCGTGAGTTTCTCTGACGACCTGCGTTATGTCATCGCCAAGAAGTCGGGCCCCAAGGATCCCGGGGAGTATTATCTGCTGACTGACGGCTCCAAGCTGGAGTTGCTCGGCAAGGCCATGCCTTGGATCGACCAGACCGCGCTGGGCGACACCGAGCTGGTCGAATATCCCGCTCGCGACGGCCTGCTGATCCCGGCCTATCTGACCCGGCCCGACAAATCGATCTTCGGCGCGGGCCCCTATCCCACCCTGATCGAGCCGCACGGCGGCCCCTGGGCGCGAGACTTCCTGGACTGGAATCCCGTCGGCTGGACCCAGTATTTCGCCTCCCGCGGTTTCGCTGTGCTGGAACCCCAGTTCCGCGGCTCCGAGGGCTGGGGCCAGAAGCTCTGGCGCGCCGGCGACGCCGAGTGGGGCCAGAAGATGCAGGACGACAAGGACGACGGGGTCAAATGGCTCGTCGCCCAGAAGATCGCCGATCCCAAGCGGGTCGCGATGTTCGGCTATTCCTACGGAGGCTACGCCGCTCTGGCGGCGGCGATCCGGCCCAACGGACTTTATCAATGCACGATTTCCGGCGCCGGCGCCGGCGACCTCGGGGAGATCGAGCGGGCCACATTCGACAACCGCTTCCAGCGCGAGTTCCAGCACCCGACCATCAAGGGGTTGGACGCCCTGGCCCACGCCAAGGAGGCCCAGATCCCGGTCTTCCTGTACCACGGCGACCGGGACAGGACGGTGAAGATCGAGGAGTCCCGCAAGTTCGCCAGCGCCCTGAGGTCCGCGGGCAAGCCCTACAAGCTGCTCGAGATCCCCGACATGGGCCACCAGTACATCTTCATGACCCCGCCCATGGTCGAGTTGCAGCTGACCGCCATCGACGACTGGCTGAAGACCGGCTGCAAGCCGGGCGGCCTCTAGCCGGGGAAGGCGCCGCGGTTTCGGGCAGCGTTCGTCGCCGCCCAAATCTTGATCACGGCCTGCGCCACCGCTAGGCAAAGCGGAGCGCCGCGCCCTCGACTCGCGACGGCGGGGGAGGGCGTCGATGCGACTCACGACCGGCTTGCCGACAGCGATTGGATTCGGCCTGGCGGCCCTGCTCGCGCCGGCCCTCGCCGCCGCCCAGACCCCGACACCCAACTCTGGCGACACGGCCTGGATCCTGTCGGCGACCGCCCTGGTCCTGTTCATGACCTTGCCCGGCCTCGCCCTGTTCTATGCGGGGCTGGTGCGGGTGAAGCACACCCTGTCGGTCATGGCCCATTGCGTGGGCGTGGCCTGCCTGATGTCGCTGGTCTGGCTGGCGGGCGGCTACAGCCTCGCCTTCGATGGCCATGCGCCGCTGATCGGCGGCCTCGGCAAGCTGTTCCTGAACGGGTCCCGCACGGCGCTGTGGGGTTCAATTCCCGAGCCCGCCTTCTTCATGTTCCAGGCGACCTTCGCTGTCATCACGCCGGCCCTGATAATCGGGGCCTATGTGGAGCGTATCCGCTTCGGCGCGGTGTTGCTCTTCAGCGCGCTCTGGCTCCTGGTGGTCTATGCGCCGGTCGCCCACTGGATCTGGGGCGGCGGCTGGCTGGCCCAGCGGCACGTTATGGACTTCGCCGGTGGCATGGTGGTGCACGCTACGGCGGGGGTCTCTGCCCTGGTGGCCGCGGTCATGATCGGCCCTCGCGACGGCTTCCCGCGCGACCTGCATCCTCCGCACAACCCCGGCATGACCATGATCGGGGCCGGCATGCTCTGGGTCGGCTGGTACGGTTTCAACGGCGGAAGCGCGCTCGCCGCCAACGGCGACGCGGCCATGGCGCTCCTTGCGACGCATGTCTCCGCCTCAACCGCCGGCTTGGTCTGGGCGCTGCTCGAGCGGATCCGCTTCGGCCGGTCCAGCATGGTCGGCATGGTCACCGGCGTGGTGGCGGGCCTGGCCACAATCACGCCCGCCTCGGGCTTTGTCGGCCCGGCCGGCGCGGTCGCCCTGGGCGCCATGGGGAGCGTCGTCTGCTTCCTGGCCGTGGATTTCGTGAAGCACCGCTGCCGCATCGACGATTCCCTCGACGTCTTCGCCGTGCATGGCGTCGGCGGCATCCTGGGCAGCCTGCTGGTGGCGGTGTTCGCCAGCAGAATCTTCGGCGGCGCCGGCTACGCCCCTGGCGTGGACATGGGCGGTCAGGCGGCGACCCAGGCGATCGGCGTCCTGGCCACCATGGTCTGGTCGGCTGTGGCGACCGTGGCGCTGCTGTTCCTGGTGAAGCTGACGGTCGGGCTCAGGGCGTCGGACGCCGCCATCGAAGAGGGCCTGGATCTCGCCGCTCACGGCGAGCGGGCCTTCACACCCTAGGCCCGGTGCGTTCCCAGGATCTCGGCGGTGGTCGAGATCCTGCAATATTCGCCGTCGAGGTTCGCCACGGACATGGCGTGGACCTCCTCGGCCGAGCGGAGCACGCCGCGGGAGTCGCGCTTCGGGTAGGTGAAACAGGCGTCCTCGACGAGGGTCACCTCGTAGCCGAGGTTGGCGGCATGACGGACCGTGGTCTCGACGGAGTTGTTCGTGATCACGCCGCAGACCACCAGACGATCCTTGCCGGCCTCGCGGAGATACTCGCTCATCGCCCCGTCGACGAACGCGCTCTGCACCGATTTGGGGATGATCGTCTCGCCGGGAATGGGCGCCGCCTCGGGTTTGAAACCATGCCCCGGGCCGCCGGGCCGATAGGTCGAGTCAGGCTCGGTCGAGTCGTGTCGGACATGGACGAGCACGCCCTCGGTCCGCCGCCATGCCTCCAGCAGGCGGGCGATGTTGGCTTCCGCATCCGGATTGTTCCTCGGACCCTCGGCCGCCCAGCGGGGATCGTCGATGGCCTTCTGCAGATCGATGATCAGCAGCGCGGCGTCGCGATATGCCTCAGCGGGCATCGTCCATCAGGCCAGCGAAGCGCTCGAACAGATAGAGGGAATCGGTGGGGCCGGGCGAGGCTTCGGGGTGATGCTGGACCGAGAACACCGGCCGGTCCTTCAGCGCGAGGCCAGCATTGGTGCCGTCGAACAGCGAGACGTGGGTCTCCTGCACCGGCTCTGGCAGGCTCGAGCGGTCGACGGTGAAGCCGTGGTTCATCGAGACGATCTCGACCTTGCCGGTGGTGAGATCCTTCACCGGATGGTTCGCGCCGTGGTGGCCCTGTTCCATCTTCACGGTCCTGGCGCCGAGGGCCAGGGCCAGCATCTGGTGGCCTAGGCAGATGCCGAACACCGGCTTGCCCGAGTCCACCAGCTTCCTGATCTCCGGCACGGCGTATTCGCCGGTCGCAGCTGGGTCGCCGGGACCGTTGGACAGCAGCACCCCATCGGGATTGCGCGCCAGGATCGCCTCGGCCGGGGTGTCCGCCGGCACCACGGTCGCCCGAGCGCCGATGGAGGTTAGGGCCCGAAGGATGTTGCGCTTCACCCCGTAGTCCAGGACCACCACCTCGTACCTGGGCTCGCCGGCTTTGGCGTAGCCTTCCGGCCAGCGCCACAGGCCCTCGTCGAACACGAAGGGCTGGCGACAGGAGGCGTCCTTGGCCAGGTCCAGGCCCACCAGGCCGCCCCAGGCCCGGGCGGCGGCGACGAGGGCCTCCAGGTCGAAGCGGCCGTCCGGGGCATGGGCGATGACCCCATGAGGCATGCCGTGTTCGCGGATGGAACGGGTGAGGGCGCGGGTGTCGATCCCGGCCAGGCCAACGACGCCTCGGCGCTCCAGCCAGCCGTCGAAGTCGCCCATCGCCCCGCGCTCGGCGCGCCAGTTGG
>CAZTMF010000291.1:0-4662 GCA_964614675.1 uncultured Caulobacteraceae bacterium
ACCGCGAGCAGGATCAGCTCGATCGACATCAGGATGACGATCACGTTCTTGCGGTTGATGAAGATGCCGAAGACCCCGATGGTGAACAGGATCGCGGCCACCGTCAGATAGGCGGTCAGGCCCACGCTCATTCGGGAACCCCCTCGCCGCTCTTGATCTGGACCACTTCCATGCCGGTGGCGCCCGTGCGCGCGACCTGGCGCGAAACGCTCTGCCGGCGGACGTGGGGCCGGTGGTGCAGGGTCAGGACGATCGCGCCGATCATGGCGATCAGCAGGATCAGGCCCGCGGCCTCGAACCAGTAGGCGTATTGCGTGTAGAGCACCTGGCCGATCGCCTCGGCGTTGGTGATGCCCGGCGTCGGCGTCATAGGCGCGGTGACGCCCGCCGCCGCGCCCTTGGTGGCCACGGCGGCGGAGACGACGATCATCTCGAACAGCAGGATCGCCGCGACCACCAGGCCGAAGGGCAGATAGCGCGCGAAGCCTTGCCGGAACTGGGAGAAATCGACGTCCAGCATCATGACCACGAACAGGAAGAGCACCGCGACCGCGCCGACGTAGACCACGACCAGCAGCATCGCGAGGAACTCGGCGCCCAGCAGCACGAACAGGCCCGCCGCCGAGAAGAAGGTCAGGATCAGGAACAGGACCGAGTGGACCGGGTTGCGGGCTGAGATCACCAGCGTGGCGGCCGCGATGCTGACCACCGCCAGCACACCAAATGCGACCGCCTGCAGATCCACTCGCTATCCCTCTTTCCAACAAAAACCGGGAAGCTCACGCCCCCCGGATGAATCGCCGCGCCGTCTTAGCGATAGGGCGCGTCCAGTTCCAGGTTCTTCGCGATCTCACGCTCCCAGCGGTCGCCGTTCGCGATCAGGCGGGCCTTGTCGTAGAGCAGCTCCTCGCGGGTCTCCACGGCGAACTCGAAGTTCGGGCCCTCGACGATGGCGTCCACCGGGCAGGCCTCCTGGCAGAGGCCGCAGTAGATGCACTTGACCATGTCGATGTCGTAGCGGGTCGTGCGCCGCGATCCGTCGTCGCGCGGCTCGGCCTCGATGGTGATGGCCTGGGCCGGACAGATGGCCTCGCAGAGCTTGCAGGCGATGCAGCGCTCCTCGCCGTTGGGATAGCGGCGCAGCGCGTGCTCGCCACGGAACCTGGGCGACAGCGGCCCCTTCTCGAAGGGGTAGTTCACCGTTTTCTTGGGCTGCAGCATGTATTTGAACGCCAGGCCCAAGGCGCCTGTGAAGTCCACCAGCGCCGCGCCCTTGACGGCCTGGCTGATGCGGGCTGCGAAGGACATCAGAACCATACTCCTTGGGCCGGGCCGAACACCCGCCAGGCGGCGATGGCGGCGACCGCCGCCAGGGTCGTGGGCAGGAAAATCTTCCAGCCCAGCCGCATCAGCTGGTCGTAGCGGTAGCGGGGCACGATGGCCTTCACCAGGGCGAAGGCGATGAAGAAGGCCACCACCTTGATCACGAAGACGACCAGGAAGAACAGCCCGGACAGGAACTTGGGCCAATGGTCGAGGAAGGGCGTGGGGAACGGCGGCAGCCAGCCCCCGAAGAAGAGGATGCTGATCATCGCGCACATCAGCACGATGTTCATGTACTCGCCCATCATGAAGAGCAGGTACGGCGTCGAGGAGTACTCGACCTGGTAGCCGGCCACGAGCTCGGACTCCGCCTCGGGCAGGTCGAAGGGCGGGCGGTTGGTCTCGGCCAGGGCCGAGATGAAGAACACCACCGACATCGGCAGCATGATCACGATCGTCGGCAGGGCGAAGGCGTGCCAGTGCCAGAACCATCCGGCCTGGTGCTGGACGATGGTCGACAGGTTCATGCTGCCGGTGAGCAGGATCACCGTGATCAGCACGAAGCCGATCGAGACCTCGTAGCTGACCATCTGGGCCGCCGAGCGCAGACTGCCGAGGAAGGGATACTTCGAGTTGGACGCCCAGCCGCCCATGATGATGCCGTAGACGCCGAGCGAAGACGTCGCCAGCAGGTAGAGGATGCCGACGTTGATGTTGGAGATCACCCAGCCCGGCGCGAAGGGGATCACCGCCCAGCCGCCGAAGGCCAGGATCACCGTGATCAGGGGCGCCAGCAGGAACACCGCCTTGTCCGACCCGTCGGGGATCACGATCTCCTTCAGCACGAACTTCAGGAGGTCGGCGAAGGATTGCAGCAGGCCGAAGGGGCCCACGACGTTGGGGCCCTTGCGCCACTGGACGCCGGCCCAGACCTTGCGGTCGCCCCAGATCAGGAAGGCGACGGCGACCAGCACGCAGACGGTCACCAGCAGGATCTCGCCGACCGTGATCAGCGTCCAGCCGCCGGGAGAGGACCAGAAACCCATACCCTAGCCCCCTACTCGGCCGCAGCCAGCCGGCCGCGCCCGTCAGCCGCGACCGCCGAGCATTCGGCCATGGTCACGCTGGCCCGCGCGATCGGATTGGTCTGGTAGAAATCTGCGACCGGGCTGGCGAACGGCGCGTCCTTGAGCTTGGCGGCCTTGCCGAGCTTGGAGAGATCGAAACCGGCGGCCGTCGCGGCGCCCGGCGCATAGTCGATCTGACCGAAGGTCGGATGGTCGGCGAACAGTCTGGCGCGAAGCTGATCGAGCGAATCGTAGGGCAGCTTGGTTCCGAGACGTTCGGAAAGGGCCCGCAGGATCGCCCAGTCCTCGCGCGCCTCGCCCTTGGGGAAGACCACGCGGCTGGCCATCTGCACGCGGCCCTCGGTGTTCACATAGAGGCCCGGCTTCTCGGTATAGGCGGCGCCCGGCAGGACCACGTCGGCGCGGTGCGCCCCACGGTCGCCATGGCTGCCCAGATAGACGACAAAGGCGTCGGTCTCGGAGAGGTCGATCTCGTCCGCGCCCAGCAGGAACAGCACATCCAGAGCGCCCTTCCCGACCATCTCCCGGGCCGAGAGGCCACCCTTGCCCGGCGTGAAGCCGAGGTCGAGCCCCCCTACCCGCGCGGCGGCGGTGTGGAGCACGTTGAAGCCGTTCCAGCCTTCGCGGACGAGGTTGAAGGCGCCCGCCAGCTTGGCGGCCGAGGCCAGCACGCCCGCGCCGTCCGCGCGGCCGAGGGCGCCCTGGCCCAAGATGATCATCGGGTTGGAGGCGCCCTTCAGCGCCTCGGCGAAGGCGCCCTTGCCTTCGGCCAGTTCGGCCAGCGTGCCCGAGCCCGCGCCCAGGTAGTCGTAGGGATAGGTCAGGTCGGCCCGCTCGCCGATCACCCCGATGCGCAGCTTGCCGCCATACCAGCGCTTGCGGATCCGGGTGTTGACCAGCGGCGCTTCGAGACGCGGATTGGTCCCGACCAGCAGGACCACGTCGGCCTGGTCGATGCCGGCGATGGTGGAGTTGAACAGCCAGCCCTCGCGGGCGCCGCCGCCCAGGGCCGAGCCGTCCTGGCGGCAGTCGAGGTTCTTCACCCCGAGGCCGCCGAACAGATCCAGCGCCGCCTTCATGGACTCCGCGTCCTGCAGGTCGCCGGCGATCACGCCGATGCGGTCGGGCGAAGCCTTCTTCAGCTTCGCGGCCACGGCCTGGAAGGCCTCAGGCCATGTCGCCGGCTTCAGCGCCTTCTTCTCACGCACGAACGGCCGGTCCAGCCTCTGGCGCGTCAGGCCATCGACGGCGTAGCGGGTCTTGTCGGAGATCCACTCCTCGTTGATGTCGTCGTTGACCCTCGGGAGGATGCGCATCACCTCCGCCCCGCGGGCGTCGGCGCGGATGTTGGAGCCGACGGCGTCCATCACATCGATGGTCTCGGTCTTCTTCAGCTCCCAGGGGCGGTAGTGGAAGGCCCAGGGCTTGTGGGTCAGGGCGCCCACCGGGCAGAGGTCGACGACGTTGCCGGAGACCTCCGAGGCCACCGCCTTCTCGAGGTAGGTGGTGATCTCCATGTCCTCGCCGCGGCCGATGGCGCCGATGTCCGGGACGCCCCCCACCTCGGTGATGAAGCGGATGCAGCGCGTGCACTGGATGCAGCGCGTCATCACCGTCTTGATCAGCGGCCCCATGTACTTCTCTTCGACGGCCCGCTTGTTCTCGGCGTAGCGGGAATCGTCGCGGCCGTAGCCGAGGGTCTCGTCCTGCAGGTCGCACTCGCCGCCCTGGTCGCAGATCGGGCAGTCGAGCGGATGGTTGATCAGCAGGAACTCGAGGACGCCCTCACGGGCCTTCTTCACCATCGGGGTGTTGGTGAAGATCTCCATGTTCTCGGCGGCCGGCAGGGCGCAGGAGGCCTGGGGCTTGGGCGGGCCGGGCTTCACCTCGACCAGGCACATGCGGCAATTGCCGGCGATCGACAGCCGCTCGTGGTAACAGAAGCGGGGGATCTCCTCCCCGGCGCGTTCGGCCACCTGCAGAACGGTCATGCCGGGCTCGAACTCGACCTCGACCCCGTTCACCTTCGCATTCGGCATTGATCAGGCGTCCTCACGCGGGCCGGCGGCCGGCGCGCGGTTGGTGGAACATTTGCGGCGGAGGTTCAAGGGTCCCCGCCTCCCCTATTCGGCCGCTTCCAGGGTCGCGCCCTGGACGTGCGGACGATTGGCCCGGTAGCTGGTGATCCGCTCCTCCACCTCGTGGCGGAAGTGGCGGAACAGGCCCTGGATCGGCCAGGCCGCGGCGTCGC
>CAZTMF010000292.1:0-4654 GCA_964614675.1 uncultured Caulobacteraceae bacterium
GGCCCGGGCCATCCGCGACGAGCGCCTGCCGCTGATCGGCCGCTCGGCCCCGATGCAGGAGGTCTACCGCACCGTGGCCCGCCTGGTGGGCGCGGATCTGACGGTGCTGGTCACCGGCGAGTCGGGCACCGGCAAGGAGCTGGTGGCCCGGGCGCTCCACGATCTCGGCCGCCGGCGCGACGGCCGCTTCGTCGCCGTGAACCTCGCCGCCACGCCTCGCGAACGGGTGGAATCGGAGCTGTTCGGCAAGCCCGACGAGACCGGCAAGCTGGTCGAAGCCGACGGCGGGACGCTGTTCCTCGACGAGGTCGGGGACATGCCGCTGGACGCCCAGACCCGGCTCCTGCGAGTCATCGACGGATCGGAGAAGGCGATCAATCCCCGCACCGGCCGTCCGGCCGACGCGCGGATCATCGCCGCCACCAATCGGGACCTGCGTGGCCTGATCCAGAACGGCCTGTTCCGCGAGGACCTGTTCTTCCGCCTGAACGTCGCCCCGGTGCGCCTGCCTCCGCTGCGCGAACGCACAGAGGACATCCCCGAACTGGCGCGGGCCTTCCTGCTCCGGGCGCACCGCGAGGGCCTCCCGGCCAAGACCATCGACCAGGGCGCCATCGACCGGCTGAAGTCGCACGCCTGGCCCGGCAACGTCCGCGAGCTCGAGAACCTGATCCGCCGCATGTGCGCGCTCTACGCCGAGGACGTGATCAGCGCCCGCATCGTCGAGCGCGAGCTGCGCGAGGAGACCAGCCGCACCTCGCAGGGGGAGGGGCCAATCAGCCTGTCGACCCTGGTCGAACGCCACCTGGCCGCCGACTTTGCGTCCCAACCCGACGGCCTGCCGCCGCGCGGCCTCTACGACCGGGTGCTTCAGGAGGTCGAGGCGCCTCTGATCCGGCTGACGCTGGCCGCCACCCGCGGCAACCAGATCCGGGCCGCCGAGATCCTCGGACTGAACCGCAACACCCTGCGCAAGAAGATCCACGACCTGGGCATCCAGCCCGTTCGAACGAAAGCCTGAAACAAGCTGTGAAGCTTTAGTGCAACGTCCCTGTTGAGTTTGGGGCACAGTCATCGCAGACTCTGGCGATGGCCGCCGCGTCCGCGAGTGTGATGGATCGGATCGCCGGGCGGTGGCGGGAGTTGCGCCGCCGCCTCCGGCCGCGCGTCATACTGGCCCTCGGCTACTTCGTGGCGGTGCTGGTGACGGTGACCGCCGTCTATTTCTCCACGCGCGCCCCGGGCGCGGGCAAGGCGGGCCCGGCCAGCCGAATCGTCCTGGCCCTGGTCCTTGGCAACCTCGTCCTGATCCTGGCCCTGGCCGCGGCGGTCGGGTGGCGGGTTCTGAAGATGCTGCGCGAGCGCGACGCCGGCGCCCGCCTGCACGTCCGCTTCGTGACCATGTTCGCCCTTGCCGCCGTGGTCCCGGCCATCGTCATGGCCCTGTTCTTCGGCGCCCTGGTGACGCGCGGCGTGGAGAACTGGTTCTCCAAGCGGGTGCGGATCGTCGTCGAAAACTCCGCGACGGTGGCCAGGTCCTATCTCAACGAACAGAAGGAGACGCTGTCGGGCGACCTTCAGGCGATGGCGTTCGACCTGAACCGCGACCTGCCGGTGTTCCGCTCCAGTCCCATGACGTTCGGCCGCATCCTCGAGGGCCAGGCCTCCGCGCGCCAGTTCGCCGCCGCCTATGTGCTCGACCACGAGGGCCGGGTGCTGGCCAGCGCCGAGGCCGACAACGCGCCGCCGTTCCTGACCCCGCCGCTGGACGCGCTGCAGTACGCCGACAGCGGCGGACTGAACGAACAGGTCTTCGAGCAGGCGGCCCAGATCCGGGGCCTCTACAAGCTGAGGGCCTACCAGGACGCCTATGTCTACGTGGTCCGGCGCGTGCAGCCCGGCATCGTCAACAACCTGACGGCCGCCTATGGCGCCTTGCAGGACTATCGCGAGGCCGAGACCAACCGGCACCAGGTGCAGGCGGCGTTCCTTCTGACCTATCTGGAGTCGGTGCTGCTGGCGGTTGTCGGCGCCGTCTGGCTTGGCATGGGGGCGGCGAACGCCATCTCCGCACCGGTGGCCCGTCTGGTGGCGGCCGCGCACCGGGTCTCCGCGGGCGATCTCGACGCGCGCGTCGAGGTTCCCAGATCGCCTGATGAACTGGCGGATTTGTCACAGGCGTTCAATCGAATGACCCATGATCTTCAGGCCCAGCAGAGAGCTCTGAAGACAGCCAGCGAAGAGGCGGAAACCCGGCGCGCCTTCATCGAGACGGTGCTGGCTGGCGTGAGCGCTGGGGTCCTCGGCCTGGACTCAGACGGCGCCATCACCGCGGCCAACCAGCCGGCGCACCAGCTCCTGAACCTCGGCGAGGATTCCATAGGACGGCCCTTGAAGGACGTCGCGCCCGAATTCGAGCCGATCGCCCAGGCGGCCGCCCGCACCGGCGGCGAGGCGGAGGAGGAGCTGGACATCGTCCGGGGCGGCGAGACCCGCCGTCTGCGTGTTCGCGCCTCGGGCGTGGCCGAGGGCGGCCTGGTCCTGACCTTCGACGACATCACCCGGCTGGTCACCGCCCAACGCAGCGCGGCCTGGCGCGACGTGGCGCGGCGCATCGCCCACGAGATCAAGAACCCCCTGACGCCGATCCAGCTCTCTGCCGAGCGGATCCGGCGCAAGTACCGCAAGGAGATCCAGGGGGACCTCGAGACTTTCGACCGTTGCACCGAGACCATCATCCGCCAGGTCGGCGACATCGGCCGGATGGTGGACGAGTTCTCGGCCTTCGCGCGCATGCCGGCCCCCAAGTTCGAGCCGCAGAGCGCCAACGAACTGATCCGTCAGGCGGTGTTCGCCGAGCGGGTGCGCGATCCCGAGGTCGCCATCGAACTGCAGGAGCCGGCCGAGGAGATCACGCTGCAATGCGACGGCCGCATGATCGCCCAGGCGCTGACCAACCTCCTGAAGAACGCCGGCGAGGCGATCCAGGCCAGGCGCCAGGGCGCGCCCGGCATGAAGGGCCGCATCACGGCGCGTCTCGTGACCGACGAACGGGGACTGGCCTTCGAGGTCGAGGACAATGGCGTGGGCCTGCCGTCCGCCGATCGTGCGAGGCTCACCGAACCCTATGTGACGACACGCGAGAAGGGCACGGGCCTCGGTCTCGCCATCGTCAAGCGCATCCAGGAGGAACACGGCGGCGAGCTGGTCCTCCTGGACGCTTCCGAACTGCCGGGCGCGAAGGCGGTGCTCCGCTTCCCGTCGACGGCGATCATCCACAAATCCGCGCCGGTGGGCGCGGCAGTGATCTGAGGAATTCAAGATGGCGACGGACATCCTGGTCGTCGACGACGAAGCCGATATCCGGGAGCTCGTCTCGGGCATCCTGAGCGACGAAGGCTATGGCGTGCGAACGGCACCCGACTCCGCCTCGGCGCTGTCGGCCATCAAGGCGCGCAAGCCGGCCCTGGTGCTGCTGGACATCTGGATGCAGGGCGGCGGCATGGACGGGCTGGAGCTGCTCGACCTGGTCAAGGAGCTGGATCCCGACCTGCCAGTGATCATGATCTCCGGCCACGGCAACATCGAAACCGCGGTCAGCGCTATCAAGCGCGGCGCCTACGAGTTCCTGGAGAAGCCGTTCAAGTCCGACCGCCTGCTACTGGTCATCGAGCGGGCGCTGGAAGCCTCGCGGTTGAGGCGCGAGAACCGCCGGCTCAAGGTCCAGACGCTGGAGCCTGACACCCTGATCGGCCACTCGCCCCCCATGGCCCAGCTGCGCCAGCTGATGGGCAAGGTCGCGACGGCCAACAGCCGCATCCTGATCGCCGGGCCGGCCGGCTCGGGCAAGGAGCTGGTCGCCCGCATGATCCATGAGGGCAGCCACAGGGCCAAGAGCGAGTTCGTGGTCATCTCGGCGGCCGGCATGACGCCCGAACGGGTGGACTCGGAGCTGTTCGGCGAAGAGGGCGAAGAGGGTCGTCCGCGCAAGATCGGCGTCTTCGAGCGGGCCCACGGCGGCACACTCTATCTCGACGAGGTCTGCGACATGCCGCTGGAGACCCAGGGGCGGATCCTGCGGGTCCTGGTCGAGCAGCGCTTCCGCCGGGTCGGCGGCGTGACCGACGTGCAGGTGGACGTGCGGGTGATCTCCTCCTCCAGCCGCGACCTTAGGGCGGAGATCGCCGCCGGCCGCTTCCGCGAGGACCTTTTCCACCGCCTGAACGTGGTGCCGCTGCGCGTGCCCGGCCTGGCGGAACGGCGCGAGGACATCTCCGAGCTCGTGGACTACTTCATCGAGCGGATCAGCACCGCCACGGGCCTGCCCCGGCGCCGGCTGGGCGACGACGCCATCGCGACCCTGCAGGTGCATCCCTGGCCCGGAAACGTGCGCCAGCTGGTCAATATCGTGGAGCGCATGCTGATCCTGGCCACGGGAGACCCCAGCGAGGTCATCACCGCCGAGATGCTGCCGGCCGAGGTCACCTCGTCTGGATCGGCTGGGGCGGTCGGAGCCGAGCGGATCATCGCCCTGCCGCTGCGCGATGCCCGCGAAGTGTTCGAGCGTGAGTACCTGAACGCCCAGATCCTGAGGTTCGGGGGCAACATCTCCCGCACCGCGGCCTTCATCGGCATGGAGCGCTCGGCCCTGCAC
>CAZTMF010000293.1:0-4645 GCA_964614675.1 uncultured Caulobacteraceae bacterium
CTCGTCGGTGTTGGAGCTCTGTAGTAGTTTCAGCGTGGTCTTCTCGGCGTCGAAGTAGTTGATCTGGTTGTCGGTCTGGAACTTCGCGTAGTCAGCGTCGGCCTGGGAAAGCTGGTCCCCGAAGCTCTTGAGCTGCTGGTCGAGCACGGGCTGGCTGGAGCCCTGCAGGATGCCGTTGCGATAGGCCATGTAGTCGTCGAGCAGCCTGTTCAGCACGAGGGCCGCCCGGCTGGGATCGGCGTCGGCGTAAGTGACGCGGATGATGTCGTTATCGGGGGCGGTGTCGACCTTGAGGTTCGAGCCCATGGCGGCGGCGGCCTGCTCGCGCATCTGGACCTTCTTGGCGGGCGGGGCCGAGGCATAGGCCTTGGCGCGCGAGGGCATGACTTCGGCCATGCCCAGCTCATCGATGATGCGGCGGCGAAGCTCGGCGCTGTTCAGGATTTCGACTTCGGCGGCGACCAGCTGGTCGTTGGTCGGGATGGCGCCGCGCGCGGCGTCGCCGAGGTTGGGCTGATAGACGTATTCGGGGCCGAGCCGGACGAGCAGGCTGGCGTGGGCCGGATAGCTGGTCTTCATGGTCAGGGCCACACCGAGGCCGATGGCCAGCAGCACCAGGAAGATCGCCAGCATCAGGAAACGGTCGCGCCAGAGCAGCGCCCCGACGTCGGACGCCGTGTAGCGCGGGCGGGCGGCCCAATCGCCACCTGAGGGCATGGCGCCCCCGCCCCAAGTGCTGGAATAGGTCATCGACTCTGAAATCGCCCGGCTCCCGTCGAGACTGGGCGGACGGCATTAACCAAGGGTTACCCATTTTCCTTAAGATTTGCACAGGACTGTCCCGGGCCAGAGTTCAGCGATGACGCCCCGATCCCTCGCCCGAATGGCTTTGCCCCTCCTTGCCGCCGTGAACCTCTGCGCCTGCGCCACCGGACGCGACATGGGCGCGGCCGCCGGCCGGTTCGCCTACGCCGAACGCCCGCAACAGAGCGGGCATGGCGCGGAGGTCTTCCAGGACATCGGCTACGCCACCTGGAGCGACGACGAGCCCGACTACCGCCTCTATCCGGGCGACGAGCTCGACATCGCCGTGCCAACGGCGCCGGAGCTCAACAAGACCGTGGTGATCCAGCCGGACGGCCGCGTCAGCCTGCCCTTGGTGGGCCCTGTGATGGTGGCCGACCGCACGACCTTGGAGGCGCAGGACGCGCTGGACGCCGCCTATTCCAGCCAGCTCCGCCGGCCCGAGGTCTATGTGACCGTGAAGACCGCCGGACCGTTAAAGGTCTTCGTCGGCGGCGAGGTCGACAAGCCCGGGGTCTACGACATGCCCGGCGACATCAACGCCCTGCAGGCGGTGATCCAGGGGGGCGGCTTCAAGACCTCCGCCAGCCGCGACCATGTGGTGATCATCCGTCGCGGACCGGACGGGCGGCCGATGATGCGGACGGTGAACCTGAAGCAGGGACTCGCCGAGCCTGGCCGCACCGACCTCGTGCCGCTGCGCCGGTTCGACATCGTCTATGTGCCCCGCACCGGCCTCGCCAGCGCCGGCGTGTTCATGAAGCAGATCGAGGACTTGATCCCGGGCAATGTCGGCTTCGACTACGCGGTGACCAACTCGGCGAAGATCTTCTAATCCAGGCCTCATGAACGAGTCCGACCTGGAAGCCTGGCTGCGCGACATGCCGGGCGAGCCCCATCCCTTCCCGACCTCGCCTCAGCGTCTCTACGGCCCCGCAGACCTCTACGATGGCTTCGACCCCGGACGTCCCGGCTCCCTGACCGCCTCGTTCGATGCGAGAGTCGCAGAGTGGCTGACCCACGGCGGCCTGGCGCCTCGCAAGCTCTCGATCGGCGAGACCATCGCCGCGCGTCTGCACGACACGGCGGTCGACCGTCTGGTCGCCGCCTTCGTCATGAGACACAGGCCGTCGGTGGCGATGATGGGCAGCCACAGCATCCCGCGCGCCGATCCGGCTTTCCGGCAGTTCGCCATGAT
The DNA here is from genome assembly GCA_964614675.1 of uncultured Caulobacteraceae bacterium. Lineage (GTDB taxonomy): Bacteria > Pseudomonadota > Alphaproteobacteria > Caulobacterales > Caulobacteraceae > JANWHQ01. Next base: position 2,003 of record CAZTMF010000293.1, read on the forward strand.
CGCCCGGGCGCTGCATCGCAAAGGATATCTGGTGATCGGCGGCGGCGGGCCGGGGCTGATGGAGGCGGCGAACTTCGGCGCGTTCCTGGCGCCGTGCGCGGACGGGATGTTGGACGAGGCCCTGGAGATCCTTGCCCGGTCGCCCTCCTACCAGGACAGCGAAGCCTGGGTGAGGTCGGCCGCCGAAGCGCGCGTCTTCGCCCTTCGCCGCATGCCGGGCGCCGATCCGGACGCGTTCTGGACTTCGCCCGCGCCCAAGGCCGCCTGGAGCCTGGGCCTGCCGACCTGGTATTACTCTCAGGAGTGGCCGAACCTCTTCGCCAGCCATCTGGGAAAGTACTTCTTCAACAGCCTCCGAGAGGACGGGCTGGTGAGCGTGGCGACGGCGGGCATCGTCTTCGGCATGGGCGAGGCCGGGACGGTGCAGGAAGTCTTCCAGAATGCGTCGCTGAATTACTACCGCCAGGACGGCCGGGTCCCGACGCCGATGGTGTTCGTCGGGAGCGATTACTGGTCGTCCGCGCCCGGCGAGGCGCCGTCAGCGGGAAAGACCGTCGACCAGCTTCCCAAGCCGGTCCTGCCCTTGATCAGGGCCATGGCGCTGGAGTCGGGCGCGCCGTTTCCCGGCGCGGTCCAGGCCTACGACTCCGCCGAGGAGATCGTGGAGGCGATCGTGATGGCCGAGTGCGAGGCGGCAGGACCCGGCTGCATCGCCGAGTCCCGGCTTGCCGCCGTCGAGCCCTGAGCTCAGAGGCTCAGCGGATTCAGGCGCTGGCCAGCCACTCCCGCGCCGCGCGCTGCGCTTCGGCAACCTCGACCTGATCCATCTCCTGGCTCAGCTCCTTGCGGTAGACCTTGGCCTCGACCGAGCCGCGCATGGCGGCGAGGTTGAACAGCATATGGGCCGACACGTAGTCGAGCGGCGCGCCGCCCTGGCCGGTCGAATAGAGGAGCCCGAGCTTGAAAAGCTCGTCGCCCGAAGAACCAGGCGACGGCAGCGGAATGCCAGTGGGCCTCCCCGCGTCCATGCATGCCAACATTTCTTTTCCCCGTTTGACCCCCGACGGCTTCTGCCGCGGTTCTCGAGACTAAGAAAATGTCCTGGCTGCTGAAGATATAGTTAAGCACACCAATACCCTATGGAGTCTTGGCGAAATTAGTTGTCGCGAGCGCTGCGACTGTAAATGAAGCCTGACCATTCAATGAAGACATGGTGAAGCTTGGGCGCGCAGCGGAAAGGTGTGGCTAACATCTGGCGCCCGTTTCGGGCGGCCTATCTGCGCGCCCTCTGGCCGAAAAGCACGTTGCGGGCCTGCTCGCCTTCGCGTCCTGCCGAAGCCGCGGCGTGGACGAGGTCGCGGCCCTTCTGGTCGGCCGTCTTGACCGCCTCGCGCTCCCCGATGCGGGTGACCCAGGCCAAGAGGTCATCGAAGCCCTCATGGATGCCGGGGTTCAGGAAGGCCATGCCGCGCACCCACGGATAGCAGGCCATGTCGGCGATCGAATAGTCGTCGGCGATGAACTCGCGCCCCTTCAGGCGGCCGTCCAGTACGCCGGCCAGACGCTGGTACTCGGTCACGTAGCGGTGGGTTCCATAGGCGACGAAGCGCTGGTCGGGCACCATCTGGCGGGCGTAGCTGCGGAAGTGATTGGCCTGGCCCGCCATGGGACCCAGCCCCGCCATCTGCCAGTAGAGCCACTCCTCGACCGCGACGCGCTTCCGCTCGTCCGCCGGATAGAACTTGCCAGTCTTGCGTCCGAGGTACTGGAGGATCGCCCCGGACTCGAAGACCGAGATCGGCTTGCCGTCCGGCCCCTCGGGATCGACGATGGCCGGCATGCGGTTGTTAGGGCTGATGGCCAGGAACTCGGGCTTGAACTGGTCGCCCTTGCCTATGTTGACCGGGATCAGGTTGTAATCGACGCCCATCTCCTCGCAGGCGATGGTGATCTTCGTGCCGTTCGGGGTCGGCCAGAAATAGACGTCGATCGGGGCGGGCATGGGCGTCTCCTTATTGCGGGGCGCACCATGATCGAAACGGGCCTGGGATCGCAAGCGCGAGGGTGAGGCTCAGCGTCCCCGTCTTTGCGTCTGCGGGCGGCGGTCGCGGACGCCGTCGCTGGGTTGGTCCTTGTAGGGGTTCGACCCCGACTTCACCGTCAGACGGATCGGCACGCCCGGCAGGTCGAAGCTCTGGCGGATGCCGTTGATCAGGTAGCGGCGATAGGCGTCGGGCAACTGGTCGGCCCTTGAGGCGAAGAGCACGAAGGTCGGAGGCCGAGACTTGGTCTGGGCCATGTACTTGGGCTTGATCCGGCGCCCCTGGACCGCGGGCGGCGGATGGCGTTGGACCGCCAGCTTCAGCCAGTCGTTGAGGTCGCGCGTCTTGACCTTGGCCGACCAGTCCTTGTGCACCTTGAGCACCGCCGGCATCAGCCGATCCATGCCCCGTCCGGTCTCCGCCGAGAGGGCCACCATGGGCGAGCCGCGGAGCTGCGGCAGCGCCTGGTCGACGTCCTCCTGCAGCACCTTCAGCCGCGCCTGGGGATCCCCGATCAGGTCCCACTTGGCCAGCACGAACACCAGGGCCCGGCCCTCGCGCTCGACGAGGTCGGCGATCTGCAGGTCCTGGGTCTCGAAGG
>CAZTMF010000294.1:0-4637 GCA_964614675.1 uncultured Caulobacteraceae bacterium
GCCAGGACCCGGGCAAGCCGCTGCCCGCCGCGGAGATCTTTGGGTTCCTTCGGGCGAACTGGGCCGTCTATTCGGTCTTGTTCGGTGGACTGGCGTTCCGTTCGGTTCTCGGCGTCGGAATCTCCTCCTGGACCCCGGCATTCTTCCACCGCACCTACGGATGGGGTTCGGGCCAGTACGGCCTGACCGCCGGGATCCTGGCTCTGGTGGTCTCGCCCATCGGCTTGCTGGTCGGGTACCGGATCACCGAATGGCTGCACCGCCGCGGCCATGATGATGCGAATCTTCGGCTCACCGCCGTCTGCGCCTGGGTGAACCTGCCCGCCTTCATCGCCATGCCGCTGATGCCTTCGCCCTGGCTGGCGCTGGCCTTGGTCGGCTGGACGAATTTGGTCGCGACCTCGACAATCGGCTCGGAAAACGCAGCGATGCTGGCCGTGACGCCGAATCGCATGCGCGGCCAGATCAGCGCCCTCTACCTCTTCATCTACAACTGCATCGGCTACGGCTTGGGACCGGTGATCATCGCGCTCCTGACCGACGTGGTCTTCCACGACGAGGCCAAGCTTCGTTACGCCTTGCTGCTCGCGGCGATGGTGCTTGGGCCCATCGGCGCGGTCATCCTGACGGTGGGGCTGAAGCCGTACGGGCGCGCCTTCGTGCGCTCGAACGCGTGGCAATAACCAACAATATGGATATGATGTTTATGCGTACGCCGCCGCCGGACGGCATGCCGCCCAGGAATGCTTTTGGGTCAATGCGGAATGGGTCGAGGGCGGCTGCGTGACCGGACGCGCCATGAGCATCATCAAGATTGAGGACATCGCCTTCGTACGTTTCCGCGCGCCCGACCTCGGGCGCATGCAGTCGTTCCTCGAAGACTTCGGGCTGACCTTCGCGGGGACGGCCGACGGACGGCTGTTCATGCGCGGCGGCGGCCCAAGCCCGTTCGTCCATGTCACCGAGCCGGGCGCCCCTGGCTTCGTCGGTCTTGGCCTGAGAGCCGCGAGCGTCAAGGATCTCGAGCAGCTGGCGGCGCACGAAGGCCTGTCGATCGAGCCCCTGGCGGCTCCGGGCGGCGGGAGCGTCGTCCGCCTCACCGACCCGGACGGGTTCCAGGTCGAGGTGATCGCGGGTCAGGCGCCCGCCGCGCCCATGGAGGACGGGCTTTCGGCTCCATGGAACTCGGCCGGGGAGCGCAAACGGCTGCGGTCGCCCAAGCGGATCGCCTTCGGTCCCGCTCACGTCGTCCGGCTCGGGCATTGCGTCGTCAAGGTCACGGACTTCCGCCGGTCGGAGCAATGGTACAAGGAGCGCTTCGGGCTGATCACCTCCGATGAGGTCGAGCTCAGCCCGGGCGTCCCGGCGGGAGCCTTCTTCCGCTGCGATCGCGGGGAGGTCCCGACCGACCACCACACCCTCTTCCTGATCAACCATCCGGAAGGGCCCGACTTTCACCACGCCGCCTTCGAGGTCCGGGACCTGGACGACCTCATGGGCGGCGCCAATCACCTGACCGCCCGCGGCCATCACCACGAATGGGGCGTCGGACGCCACGTGCTCGGCAGCCAGGTGTTCGACTATTGGCGCGATCCCTGGGGTCACAAGATCGAGCACTGGACCGACGGCGACCTGCTGACTGCCGCCGACGGGTCCAACAAGGCGAGCTTCGAGCAGTTCGTGGGCGTCCAATGGGGCCCCAGCGCGCCTCCGACCATGGCGTGACCGCCAGCAACCTGTTCCGGGGACCGATCGAATGAAGCTTGCAACCTTTACAGCCGGCGCGGCGCCGGAGCTCGGCGCGGTGACGGAGCGGGGCCTCGTTCCGCTCACCCGCGGCACGGCCCTGCCGACGGACATGACCGGCCTGATCGCCCGCTGGCCCGAGCTGGAGAGCGAGGTCCGGCGCCTGGCCGAAGCCGCCGGCGACCTCCTCGGGCTGGACCAGGCCAGGCTGCTGGCCCCCATCGACAGGCCGGGTAAGATCATGGCCATCGGCCTCAACTACGCCGACCACATCGCCGAAAGCGGCCTTCCCAAGCCCGAGAACCAGGTCTGGTTCTGCAAGCAGCCTTCCTCGGTCAACGGTCCCTTCGATCCAGTCCAGATCCCGAAGGTGGCTGACACGGTCGATTACGAGGTCGAACTGGTCGCCGTCATAGGCGCACGCCGGCGCCACATCTCCCGCGCGGAGGCGCCGAAGGCCGTGTTCGGCTACTGCGTCGGCAACGACGTCAGCGAACGGACCTGGCAAAGGCAGACCCCGCAATGGGTCCTCGGCAAGTCGTTCGACACGCACGCGCCATTCGGACCCTGGATCACGACAGCCGACGAGTTCGGCGACCCTCACGGCCACGCGATCCGCTGTCTGGTCAACGGCGAGCTCCGGCAGAACTCGAACACCGACCAGCTCGTGTTCGATGTCTGGGCCCAGGTCGAGCACCTGTCCAAGGCCATGACCCTCGAGCCGGGGGACCTCATCTTCACCGGCACGCCCGGAGGGGTCGGGGCGGCCATGAAGCCCCCGCGCTTCCTGAAGCCGGGCGACCGGGTGCGATGCGAAATCGATGGCCTCGGCGCGATCGAAGCCGTGTGCGAGGCGGAGGTCTAGTTGGCGATCGAGTCCTCTCCCGAGGAACAGTTCGACGTCTGTATCGTCGGCCTGGGGCCGGTCGGCGCGACGCTTGCTGCTTTGCTGACCAGGTACGGAGTCCGCGTCTTCGCCGCCGAGAAGTCGACCGAAGTCTACCCGCTGCCTCGAGCCGCCCATTTCGACGACGAGATCATGCGGGTTTTTCAGCAGCTCGGCATCGCCGAGGAGGTCCTGCCGCATACCCAGCTGGCCGCGTCCTACGACTTCGTCAATGCCGACCGCGAGGTGCTGCTCCGGTTCGAGAACACGGGGCTCAAGACACCCTCCGGCTGGTTCAAGGCGTACATGTTCCATCAGCCGGCGGTGGAGAACGCCCTTCGGGCGCTTGTTCAAAGATCGACCAGGGCCACAGTGAGCCTGGGCTGCGAGTTCGTGCAGGCGGAGACTCACGCGGACCACATCATCGCGCATTTCGAGTCGGGCGGACTTCGCCGCGCCGTGCGCGCGCGCTTCCTGGTGGGATGTGACGGCGCCTGGAGCCCGGTCCGCGAGGGATGCGGCATCGAGCTCGACGACTATGGCTTCGACGAACCCTGGCTGGTCATCGATGCGCGTTTGACGCCCGGCGTGACGGTTCCTCCCAGTCCGCTTCAGCTCTGCGATCCGGCGCGTCCCACCACCTGCACGCAAATGGGGCCGGGGCGGCATCGATGGGAGTTCATGCTCCGGCCCGAAGACACCCCCGAGCAGGCCCTGCAAGAAGCCTCGATCCGCGCCTGGCTGAAGCCCTGGGGCGCCGAGCACGTGGAGATCGAGCGGCGGGCGGTCTACCGGTTCCACGGACTCGTCGCGAAGACCTGGCGAAAGGGGAGGGTGCTTCTCGCCGGCGACTCCGCTCATCAGATGCCCCCGTTCGCCGGCCAGGGCATGTGCTCGGGCATCCGTGACGCAGCGGGCCTGTCGTGGCGCCTGGCGTTGATCCTCAACGAGCAGGCCGGTGAAGCCCTGCTCGACAGCTATCAGCTCGAGCGGGAGCCGCACGTGCGGGAGATCGTCGAGCAGGCCATCAGCATCGGACGGGTCGTCTGCACCCTTGACCCCGAAGTGGCTGCCGAGCGCGACAAGCGGATGCTGGCCGATCGGGCTGCAGGTCGTCACGCGGCCGCGCCGTCACTGAAGCTCAAGGAGGGCTGTCTGTTGCCGGACGCCGCGGGGGCCGGGGAGATCTTCCCGCAACCCTGGGCGGAAACCGGCGCAGGGGTCGTCAGACTGGATGATGTGCTGGGCGACGGAGCCTGGCTGATCAGCGACGACGAGGCGCGGCGCGTCGATGGCGCCGTGCGGCATTTCCGCCTGTCCTCCCCGGCTCTGCAGCCGTTCGCCGCTGAACTGAAGGCCTGGCTGGCGGAGCACGGTGCGCGGGCGGTGCTGGTCAGGCCGGACCGATACGTCTTCGGCGCCGGCGACCCCGATAGGCTGCTGCGCGAATTCCACACCCGCCTCAAGGGCGACGGCCAGACATCGTCAGCGCCGCCGCAGCCGGGCGAAGTCGTCATAGGGAGCTCGACATGAAGGACCTGAAGGGCAAGACCGCGTTCGTCGCCGGCGGGGCCGCCGGCATGGGCCTCGGCATGGCCAGGGCCTTCGCCGCGGAAGGAATGAATGTTGTCGTCGCCGACGTGCGGGCGGAGGCGTTGGAGCAGGCCCGCGGGGAGTTCCAGTCCGGAGCCGACCGGTTGCACACCGTGCGGCTCGACGCCACCGACAGAGCCGATTGGCTCAGGGCGGCAGACGAGGCCGAGAGCGTGTTCGGCCGGGTCCATCTGCTCTGCAACAACGTCGGGGGCGGAGCCGGCCTGCTGCGGGACGCCAGCTTCGATGATTGGGACTGGATGCTGGGCGTAAACCTCCGCAGCACGATCAACGGCGTGCACACAATGCTGCCGAGGATCCTCGCGCACGGCCAGGGCGGTCATATCGTCAACACCTCCTCGCTGGCAGGCCTCGCGCCCTTCCACGGCGGGGGCGTCTATTCGGTGATGAA
>CAZTMF010000295.1:0-4628 GCA_964614675.1 uncultured Caulobacteraceae bacterium
AACGGCTCGGTCCGCGACATCGCCGGCATCGTCAACGCCAAGGGCAATGTGCTGGGGATGATGCCCCACCCCGACCGCGCCTTCGAGCCGGAGCTCGGCTCCATGGACGGCGCCGTCCTGTTCCAGAGCGTGCTGGCCAGCGCCTGATGCCCGCGGACGGGCCCGGACGACTGAAGTCCGGCGAGCCCAGCGCCACCGCCATGGGCGTCGCCATGCGGCGGGCCGCCCACCAACTGGTCGACGAACCCAGGGTGTTCGTCGATCCCCTGGCCACCCGGATCATTGGCGAGGGCGCGCTGCAGCGTCTGAAAGACGAGCTCGAGCGGCAGCAGCACCCCTTCAACCGCGCTCTGCGGGCCCACGTGGCCGCCCGCAGCCGGTATGCGGAAGACCGGCTGAGGGACGCCTATGTCCGTGGCGTGCGGCAGTATCTGGTCCTGGGGGCGGGACTCGACACCTTCGGCTGGCGCAACCCTCATCCGGACCTCGAGGTGTTCGAGATCGACCACCCCTCGACCCAGGCCTGGAAGCTCGCCCGTCTCGAGGCGGTCGGCGTGGAGGCGCCGGCGAACCTCGCCTTCGCGCCCGTCGATTTCGCGACCCAGACCCTGGCCGAAGGTCTCGCGGCGGCCGGCTTCGACGCCGCTCGCCCCGCCTTCGTCTCGTGGCTCGGCGTCAGCATGTACCTGCACGAGGACGCCGCGATGCGCACCCTGGCCGAGCTCGCGGCCCTGCCGGCCGGCAGCGAGGTGGTGTTCGACTTCGGCGTGCCGCCCGCCAGCCTCGCGCCCGCGGCGCGGATGGCCCACGAAGCCCTGGCGGCGAGGGTCGCGGCGATGGGCGAGCCCTTCCTCAGCGCCTTCGATCCCGAGGCCTTGCCGGCCCGCCTGAATGGATTGGGCTTTTCCAACGTGGAGATACTCGACGCCGCCGCCCTCAACCGCCTCTATTTCGACGGCCGTTCGGACGGGTTGCGCCTGGCCGGCGCGAGCCGGATCGCCCGCGCCAGGGTCTAGGGCGGGCCTTGGGCCCGCTCCTGCCTCAGTGGCCGAGGCCCTTCACCGCGCCCATGGTGTTCTCCACGTGCTTGGACGGATCCAGGCTGGTGTACTCGTAGGCGACCTTGCCGTCCTTGTTGATCACGTAGGATGTGCGGTTGGAGATCGAGGCCTTGGGGTTCCACGGGGGCACCAGGACCACGTCATAGTCCTTGGTGATGTGGCCGTCGGTGTCGGCCGCCACCGGGAATTTCGAGCGGCATTCCGAGACCGAGAACTTGTTCAGCTTGTCGATGTCGTCGCGCGAGACGCCGATGACGGTGGCGTGCAGCTTCTTGAAGTCGTCCATGGCGTCGGCGAACTCGTGGGCCTCCAGGGTGCAGCCCGGGGTGAACGCCGCCGGATAGAAATAGAGCACCACCGGACCCTTCTTCAGGGCGTCCTTCATGCTGAAATTGAACACCTTGCCGCCCATCGACGCCTGGGCGTTGAAATCGGGGGCCTTGTCGCCCTGCTTGAGGGCCGCGAACGCGGGGCTGGCGGCCAGGCACCCCAGAACCATGCCCGTCAAAATGCGCTTCATCTCATCCTCCCCGAGGACCGGCGATGTCGCCGGCCTGCAATGGCCCTGCGCCTATCCTAGCGTCCGGCCGACGCGCCGCCAAACGACGCCGTGGAGGAGCTGCCCGGTCCTTGGTCAGTGGCCCAGGTCGCGTATAAGGTTCACCGGCGCGGGGCGGGCGAATCCTGCGCTTCCATTGCCCAAGTGGAGCGTTCATGAGCGCGATAGCCTTCGCCGATTCCCTGGAAAGCCCGACCGAGCGGCGCCTGCCCCGGATCGACTACGCATCGCACCCGGCCTACGGCGGCATGTTCCGGCCCACCCGCAAGCGCGGTCTCGCCCTTGCCGCCCAATTGCGGCCCTTCATCGAGGAGGTCGAGGAGGGCGAACGGGAACGCAGCTCCCGATTCGGCTATCGTCATGGGACCGCCACCGAGATCAGCCGCGACATCGCCGCAGAGGGCTTCTGCATCCGTCAGCTGGAGCCCGCGCTGCTCGAGCCGCTGCATCGGGCCGCCATCCCCGTGGTCGCCCAGATCCGCGAACGCATCGCCGCCCTGAAGGGCGCGGGCGAGCCTGTCAACTTCAAGGCCACCCAGGAGGCGGTCGGGACCACCCGGCATGCCGAGGTCTGGACCCTTGCGGCCGAGACGATCAAGCGCGCCGGCGTCGTCGCCGCCTCGACCGATTACTTCGGCGCCCGCGGCGCCAAGCTGAAGGCGGCCGCGGTGATGGTGAACCCGGCGGGCCAGGCCTGGTGCAGGAACATTTTCGGCGACATGGAGCTCGAGACGCCGGCCACCGTGGGCATGCACATCGACTCCTCGATCTACTGCACCCTGAAGATCGTGCTCTACCTCAACGACGTGGGGCCGGATCAGGGCCCGTTCGGCATGATCCCGACCAGCCACCTCTGGGACCAGGGCGGGATCGACCGCATCCGCCGCCGCGCCTTCGACCGCTCGCCGATGGTCTCGCGGGCCCTGGGCGAGCGCCGCAACTTCACCTCCCTGCCCCCCGAGCTGCAGGTCAAGGCCGAGTTCGGCGGCGACCTGCTCGCCGGCGCGCCCGAGACGCGGGCCCTCCTGGCCGCCGAACGGGTGGTGACCGGCCCGCGCGGCCAGATGAACCTGTTCGATCCAGAAGCCATCCACCGCGGCGGCCACGTCCATGAGGGCGAGCGCCATGTCATGCTGCTGAGCGTGGCGGCCCGCTGGCCGCTGCCAGCGAGCGGAGCGCCGTCGTGAGAGCCGAACCAGGCCTCTCCAAGCGGGTCAGCCTGGAGCGGATGCGCGAGGCGGGGCTGAAGCCGGCGACGGTGTTCGACGTGGGCGTCGCCGACGGGACGCCGGAACTCTATGGCGTCTTCGAGGACGTCCGCTACATCCTGGTCGAGCCCTTGAAGGAATCCGAGCCTTTGATGCGCCGGATCGTCGAGCGGTATCCGGGCTCGATCGCCATATCCGCCGCCGCCGGACCCGCGCCAGGCATGGCGAGGATCGTCGTGACCCCCAACCTCTCGGGCTCCTCTTTCCTGCTCAAGCACACGAACGGAGAACTCCGGAAGGTGGCGGTCGTGACCCTCGACCAGGTGGCCGAGCAGCACGCGCCGCCTGGGCCCTATCTGGTGAAGCTGGACGTGCAGGGATACGAGCTCCAGGTCCTCGCGGGCGCCGAGCGCGTCCTGGAGAATACCGCGGCCGTGATCGCGGAGGTCTCGCTTTGGGGCGACCGCAAGGCCAAGGGCAGGCCGATGACCGAATTCGCCGCTCTCGTGGCCTGGATGCGCGAGCGGGAGTTCGTCCTCTACGACATCGCCCAGATCGCCCGCCGGGACTACGACGACGCCATCACCGAAATGGACGTGGTGTTCATTCCGGCGGACAGCCCGCTGCGAGCCAACAGCGCCTACAAGCCGCCCGTCGCGGCCGACGTCGCCATCGGCATCCGCCGCAAGAAGTTCGGCCTGACCTGAGACCTTCCGCGGTTCGGCTTGCCTTCCCGGCCCGGCGCGCATATATCGATGCTCATCTAATTAGATACGTGTCGAATTACCATGCCTGAAGCCGACGTCCAGGCCCTGCTGGCCTTCTTCAAGGCCATGGCCAACGAGAGCCGCCTGCGCATCGTGGGCCTGCTGGCCGAACGCGAGCGCAGCGTCCAGGAGCTGGCCGAGCTGCTGGACCTGAAGGAGCCCACCGTCTCGCACCACCTGGCGGTCCTCAAGGAACTGGGGGTGGTGACCTCGCGGCCCGAGGGCGTGGTGCGCTGGCATGCGCTGAAGCCCGACGCGATCAACGACATCGCCAAGTCGATGTTCGAGAGCAAGGACATGAGCATCCTGTCCGCCCCGGCGCCCTCCAGGGACGACCGCGACATCGCCCCGTTCCTGCTGCCGGATGGCTCCCTGAGCCGCCTGCCCTCGGGCCGCCGCAAGCGCTGGCTGATCTACCAGCGCCTGATCGGCGACTTCGAGGACGGCCGCCGCTATCCCGAGAGCGAGGTCAACGAGATCCTCCAGCGCCGCCACTGGGACAGCGCCACCATCCGCCGCGAGCTGGTCGGCTGGCGCATGCTGGCGCGCGAGAGCGGCGTCTACTGGCGGCTGCCCGAGGCGGATTGGCAGTCGCCCTAGTCACCCGCCCTCCGGGACGAACCGTTTGACCAGTCGATCGCGGTCCCAGAGCTCCATGGCGCCCGGAGAAATGTGTTCGGAGACGACCGCAATCGCGTGCGCGTCGTCGTCGCACTCGAGATCCAGCCGCCGGCGGATGTGATCGCCCCCGTCGAGGAAATAGAGCTGGTACGCCCGCATGCCCCCTCGCGTCTGCCGCCAAGCCGGTGATTCGAATGACGCCCCGATCTTGTTGCAATTGCAACCCTATCGAAACAATCGGCGAGCACCTCAGGAATGAGAACATATTGCGAACTGGAACAAACCGTGTACACTTAAGTCACGGATCATGAGCCCGGCGGGGACGCCGTCTGGAATCGTGACATAAGGGAGCGGCGATCATGAACCAGTCGGTGTTGAGGCTCGTGGAACGGGACGAAGGCGAAAAGAAGCG
>CAZTMF010000296.1:0-4603 GCA_964614675.1 uncultured Caulobacteraceae bacterium
CGGCGTCGATCACGATCCACTTCTTCTCGACGTCCGCCGGCTTCAGCGACGCCGTCATCTTGGTCTGCATTTTCAACGGTGTCCGGTACGGGGAGAGGCGATAGGCCCTCTCCGAGGAGCGCGCGATTTACAGGAGCCCGCCCGACCGGTCAAGCAAGTCGCCTCGTGGCGCCACGATCTAAATAGCGGAAAAATCAGCAGAAAACATGACTGGTAACATAATACCGCAAAATATCTGCACCTGACGTCTCGCGGCAAGCTTGACTATCCGCGCGCCTGGCTCAACCTTCGCGCGATTTGGGAGCGCGCCATGAGCCTGACGATCACCGAGGCCACCCTGAAGGCGTTCGCCTCCGGGTGCGACGCAGGCCAGCTGGCGCCGGCGCTGGAAGCGGCCCGCGCCGCCCACGGTCTCAATACGGCGCGGCGGCTCTGCCATTTCATGGGCCAGATCTACCATGAGAGCGGCGGGCTCACGCGCCTGATCGAGAACCTCGACTACAGCGCCAAGCGCCTGACTCAGGTCTGGCCCAAGCGTTTCCCCAACCTGGCGACGGCTGCGCCCTACGCGCACAACCCGCCGGCGCTGGCGAATAACGTGTATGGCGGCCGCTTCGGCAACACTGCGCCGGACGACGGCTGGCGATACCGCGGCCGGGGCTTCATCCAGCTCACGTTCAAGGACAACTATAAGGACGCCAGCGGCTGGTCGGGCCTGGACCTTGTCGCCGATCCCGATCTGGCCGGCGCGCCCGCCGGCGCCTCCACGATCGCTGCGGCGTTCTGGGCGCACAAGGGCCTGAACGCCGTGGCGGACGGCGCCGACGAAACGGCCGCGATCCGGCAGGAGACCCTCGCGATCAACGGCGGGACGCTGGGCCTCGACGAGCGCAATGCGGCCGTCGCGAGGGCCGAGTAGATCTGGTCGTAAACCCGCCGAACCGCGAGGCCTACACCAGCCGGCTCTGCTCCACGGCCGCGGCGATGAAGCTGGCGAACAGGGGGTGCGGAGCGAAGGGGCGGCTCTTCAGCTCGGGGTGGAACTGCACGCCCACGAACCAGGGATGGTCGTCGCGCTCGACGATCTCGGGCAGGACGCCGTCGGGCGACATGCCGGTCATCTTGAGGCCCGCCCCCTCGATCTGGTCGCGGTAGCCGATGTTCACCTCGTAGCGGTGCCGGTGGCGTTCCGAGATGGCCACCTCGCCATAGATCTCGGCGATCTTGGAGTTTGGCGTCAGCACTGCGTCATAGGCCCCAAGGCGCATGGAGCCGCCGAGGTCCTGGTCGGCGGAACGGATCACCCGCTCGTTGCCCTTGATCCACTCGGTCATCAGGCCGACCACCGGATTGGGGGTCTCGCCGAACTCGGTCGAGGAGGCGTCCTTGACGCCAGCCACGTTCCGCACCGCCTCGATCACCGCCATCTGCATGCCGAAGCAGATGCCGAAGTACGGCACGTTCCGCTCGCGGGCGAACTGGGCGGCCAGGATCTTGCCCTCCGCGCCCCGCTCGCCGAAGCCGCCCGGCACCAGGATGCCGTGCACGCCCTCCAGCCTTGCGGCCGCGGCGCCATCCTCGTTCTCGAAGGCCTCGGACTCCACCCAGTCGAGATTGACCTTGACGTTGTTGGCCACGCCCCCGTGCGTCAGGGCCTCGATCAGGGATTTGTAGGCGTCCTTCAGCACCGTGTACTTGCCCACCACGGCGATGGTGACGTCGCCGTCCGGGTGGGTCAGGCGCTCGGAGATCTCTTCCCATCGCGACAGGTCCGGCGGCGGGGCCTCGATGCCAAAGCAGTCCAGCACCTCGGTGTCCAGCCCCTGGGCGTGGTACTCGAGCGGCACCGCATAGATGCTGGGCGCGTCCATGGCCTGGATCACCGCCGACGGGCGCACGTTGCAGAACTGGCCGATCTTGCGCTTCTCGTCGGGCGGGATCGGCTGCTCGCAGCGGCAGAGCAGGATGTCGGGCTGGATGCCGATCGCCCGAAGCTCTTTGACCGAGTGCTGGGTCGGCTTGGTCTTCATCTCCCCGGCCGTCTTGATGAACGGCAAGAGCGTCAGGTGCATGAAGACAGCGTGATGGCGCGGCAGCTCCTGGCCGAGCTGGCGGATCGCCTCGAAGAACGGCAGCCCCTCGATGTCGCCGACCGTGCCACCGATCTCCACCAGCACGAAGTCGACGTCACCCGGATCGGACAGGACGAAACGTTTGATCTCGTCGGTGACGTGCGGGATCACCTGGACGGTGGCGCCAAGGTAGTCCCCTCGCCGCTCCTTCTCCAGGATGGTTTGGTAGATCTGGCCGGTGGTGACGTTGTCGGACTTGCGCGCCGAAACGCCGGTGAAGCGCTCGTAGTGACCGAGGTCGAGGTCGGTCTCGGCCCCGTCGTCGGTGACGAACACCTCGCCGTGCTGATAGGGGCTCATCGTCCCCGGATCGACGTTCAGATAGGGGTCGAGCTTCCTCAGCCGGACCTTGAAGCCGCGCGCCTGCAATAGCGCGCCGAGTGCCGCGGAGGCGAGGCCTTTACCCAGTGAGGAAACCACGCCCCCGGTGATGAAGATGTACCAGGCCATGGGCGTTCAGATTAGCGCCGATTCGGCCAAGTGGACTCCCGGATTACGCGGTCTTGTGACGCTTACTTGCCGCTCGACTTCTGGCCGGCGGGTGCGGTTTGGTTTGAAAGCGACGGCAGCGGCGCGGCGTTCGGCAGCGGAGGCGCGGCGCCGGGCAGCGGCGGAGCGGTCGGCAGCGGCGGCGCGGTGACCGGAGCTGAGGACGCGGCGGCCGGAGCCGAGGAGCCCGCGGCGATCGCCGAGAGGTCGATCGGATTGACCTTCAGCCTCTGGGTGATCGAGGCGTTCTGGCGATTGTGGCCGGCCAGGAGGGTGATCACCAGGCTGAGCACGAAGAACACCGTGGTCAGGATCGAGGTCATGCGGGTGAGCAGGTCGCCCGCTCCCCGCGCGGTGAACATGCCCGACGGACCGCCCCCCATGCCGAGCGCGCCGCCTTCGGAGCGCTGCATCAGGATCACGGCGGTGAGCGCGACGCAGTCGATGACCAGGATGACCAGGAGGATGTTCAGCAGCATGATGATGGCGAAATGGGAAGCGGCGGGACCTGCCGCCAGACCGCGGGCCTCTATCACCGACCGGCGCATACGCAAAGCGCGCGCATGCCGCGGCGGCTATCCATCCCCTTGCAACCTGGGTGAAGGCCGTTAAGTCCTGCTCCATGGCCGCCAAGACCGAAGCGCCCACCGAACCCTTCAAACGCGCGCTCGCCCACGCGGCGCGTTCGCTTGCCGAGCAACCGGACCTCGAGGTGGTGTTCTCGGCCGATGGCCCCAGCCTGCAGGGCAACAAGGCCGTGCTGCCGCATCCGCCGCGCGACCTGTCGGCCAAGGAGGCAGCCCGTATCCGGGGCCTGGCCGACCAGATGGCCCTGCGCCTGTCCCACCACGACGAAGGCGCCCACTCGCGACTTCGTCCCAATTCCCCCGAGAGCTCGGCGGTCTTCGAGGCGCTGGAGCAGGCCCGCACCGACGCCATTGGCGCCAATGCCCTGGGCGGCGTGCGCGCCAACCTGGCCGCCGCCCTGGAGAGCGAGATCGAGCGCAAGGGCCTGAACCGGGTCCAGGACCGCGCCCGCGTGCCCATGGCCGACATCCTCGCGCTCCTGGCGCGCGAGCGCCTGACCGGCGACGCGCCCCCCGACGGCGCCAAGGCCCTGGTGGACCTGTTCCGCGCCGACATCGAAAGCCGCGCCGGCAAGGAGCTCGACCAGCTCCTGAGCGCGATCGACGACCAGGCCGCCTTCGGGCGGCTGGCGCGCGCCATCCTGCGCGACCTCGACATGGCCGACGCCTCCGAGGCGGACGAATCCGAAGCCGAGGACGGCGACGAGGAGCCCGAGGGCGGCGAGGGCGACGGGCAGCAGGGCGAACAGGGCGAGGGCGAGACCGCCCCGCCCGAGCGGGTGCAGCTGTCCGACCAGCAGTCCGATTCCGCCGACGCGGAGATGGTCCAGGTCGACGACATGGAGATGAGCGAGGACACCGACGAGGCGTCCGAGCTGGGCGATGCGGCCAAGACCTCGCGGCCCGACGTCAAGGACCCCGGCCTGCCCGAGCCGCCCTACAAGGTGTTCACCCCGACCCACGACGAGGTGGTGAGCGCCTCGGACCTCTGCGAGCCGGAGGAGCTCGAGCGACTTCGGGCCTATCTCGACCAGCAGTTGGCGAGCCTCTCCAGCGTGGTCTCGCGCCTGGCCAACCGGCTGCAGCGGCGGCTCCTGGCCAAGCAGAACCGGGCCTGGACCTTCGACCTCGAGGAAGGGGTCCTGGACACCTCCCGCCTGACCCGCGTGGTGGTCGATCCCACCGCCCCCCTGTCCTTCAAGGAAGAGAAGGACATGGACTTCAGGGACACGGTCGTCTCCCTGCTGCTCGACAACTCGGGCTCCATGCGGGGACGGCCGATCATGGTGGCGGCGGTCTGCGCCGACATCCTGGCGCGCACGCTGGAACGCTGCGGGGTGAAGGTCGAGATCCTGGGTTTCACCACCCGCGCCTGGAAGGGCGGCATGTCGCGCG
>CAZTMF010000297.1:0-2297 GCA_964614675.1 uncultured Caulobacteraceae bacterium
TCGAGGGCGACGGCGTGTTCGGCCGGCTGAAGTTCGAAAGCGGCGTGCACCGGGTCCAGCGCGTCCCCGCCACCGAGGCCCAGGGACGCATCCACACCTCCGCCGCCACCGTCGCGGTGCTGCCCGAGCCCGAGGACGTCGAGATCGAGATCAACGACAACGACATCCGCATCGACACCTATCGCTCCTCCGGCGCCGGCGGCCAGCACGTGAACAAGACCGACTCGGCCGTGCGCATCACCCACCTGCCCACCGGCATCGTGGTGACCTCCTCGGAGAAATCGCAGCACCAGAACCGCGCCAAGGCGATGAAGGTGCTGAAGGCCCGGCTCTACGACCGCCAGCGCGAGGCCATCGACAGCGCCAGGGCCGACGCCCGCAAGAGCCAGGTCGGGTCCGGCGACCGCTCCGAGCGCATCCGCACCTACAATTTCCCTCAAGGCCGGGTGACCGACCACCGCATCAACCTGACCCTCTATTCCCTGCCCAAGGTGATGGAGGGCGAGATCGACGAGCTGACCTCAGCCCTCATCGCCGAGGACCAGGCCGCGCGCCTGGCGAGCCTCGAGGAAGAACTGGCCTGAGCGGGCCTTCGGAAGCCTACACCGTCTCCCCGAGCGGCGCGGCAAGGGCCACGGAACTGCGCGAACGACCTTCGAGGCGATCTCTGAGCCTCAGGAACGGACGCTCGACCAGCCAGTAGAGCGCTGCGCCGAAGCCAAACGCCCCCACGATCGCGAAGCTGAATGACGCCCCTTGCAAGGGTGCTGGCAGATGGGGCCGCACCAGCTCCGCCCAATGGAAGACGATCTTGTGGCTCAGATAGAGGCTGTAGGCCCCCGCAGCCAAGGCAGTCACGCCGGGGACCCGATAGCGGCCGATGAGGGAGCGATTGTCGGCGCCGGCCATGACGATCAGCACGATGGCGAAGGACAGGAACGGATAGCCGAAGACCGCCGGCCAAAACCGGGCGGTCGAACCCTCATGGAAAATGAAGGTCGAGAGGACGATTCCGAGGACGCCCGCGGCGAGCAACAGGTTCGGACGCGCTGTCAGCCTGGTCCAGGTCATGGGGCGAAACGTTTGGATCGCCGCCGCCACGATCCCCATCAAGAGTCCATCAAGGCGCGTTGCTGTCGGACAGTAGATGAAGTGCTGGTAGCGGCCGCCGCGCGGGCCCGCGGCGATGTCGAAGGGAGGATCGGCGACAAACTGCAGCCAAAGGTATCCTCTCAGCACCATGCCCAGGATAAGCACGCAAAGGACGGCGCCGACGACCTTGGCAGGCGTCGGGCGCAGCGCGATCAGGGCGACGACGGCCGGAAAGACCAAGTAGAATTGCTCTTCTACGCACAGCGACCAGACGTGGGAGAATGCCTTGAGGCCGTGTGTCGGATATTCGAACAACCAATTCTGACTGAAGGTCAGGAACTGCCAGAGGGGCGCGATGGCCGCGCGCTCACGAACCACTGGAACCAGAAAATACAGCGACAAGACCACAAGGTAGGCCGGCAGAGTCCGGAGCAACCGGCGGCCGAAGAAGCGCGAGTAGCTCGGCGCCGAGCCGTGGGCCCAGGGTCGCAGGAGTTGCCCGGCGATCAGAAAGCCGCTGAGGACAAAGAAGAGGTCGACGCCCATCCAACCGTTGGCGACAAGCCAATCGTCCTTCGAAGTCAGGCCGAACAGCGAGCCGTGGTAGATCAGGACCCAGCTGATCGCGGCGGCGCGGATGAGATCAAGCCCTGGCAGGCGCGGCGCAGCGGCGCGTGAGGCGGCTGTTTCCACTGGATAAAAGCTCGGGCTGCGGGTTGTCGGAAGACGCCCTGATCTGGCGCGAGACGCGACCGGTCGTCTAGAGGGCCGCAGCCAACTTTTCCAACTTCCACGCTGGTCCGGTCTTCGGGAAAGATCGCCGGTCTAATCGGGCATCACTAACGCCTCGGCGCGGCCCGGCCGATGGTGTCGGCCATCGCCGCCCCGCGGTGGCCGAGGGGTTTGGGGGCTCCGGTGGTGGAGTCCACCGTGGTCTGGTGCTCGATCTCGGCGTTGAGCTCCGCCCCGAAGAGCACGATCACCACGCTCATCCACAGCCAGGTCATGGCGCCGGCCGCCGCCCCGAAGGAGCCGTAGGTGCGGTCGTAGTGGGCGAGGTTCGACATGTACCAGGAGAAGCCCAGCGACGCGGCCAGCCAGAGCAGGGCCGCCACGACGCTGCCCCAGGTGACCCACCGCCAGCGCGCGTGCTCGCGGCTCGGGCCGTAGCGGTAGACCACCGCCAGGACCAGGATCATCAGGGC
>CAZTMF010000297.1:2397-4594 GCA_964614675.1 uncultured Caulobacteraceae bacterium
ACGACGAAGGTGATGCTCAGCGTCGAGCTCCGCTGCTCCGAGATGCGGATCATCTGGGCGCCGATGAACACCACCGCGTCGCGGGGCGCGACCACGGCCAGGGCCTCGATGTGCTTCACCGCATCGTGGAAGTCGGCGAACAGGCCATAGAGCGCCACGAAGGCCGCCAAGCCCGGGAACAGCGCCAGGAGGGCGAAGAAGGTCACGCTTCCGGCGACCCCGGGGATGTTGTCCTTGTTGAACTCCCGGAAGGTGCGCCAGAGGATGTCGCGCCAGCCGCGCGGCGGGATCTGCGACGGCGCGCGCGCCATGCGCCCGTGGCCGGGCTGGAGGCGGGCGATGCGCTGCGCGTTGAGCGGCGTCTCTTCCGCCGTCTTGCGGGGCCAGAACAGGACCAGGGCCGCCAGCGCCAGCCAGGAAGCGGACTTCAGCTCGCTTGCCGCCTTGGCCAGCGGACGAGCAGCGGACGCTGCCGGCGGCGGGGATTTCGGTCTATGGCGAGCGAACGGCATCGGCGCCCCAGGCGGACGGTGCAACAACATCCCAGACGCCGCCGTGTTCCAGCTTGCCTGACGCTCCGGGCTCGGGCAGTCACGGCGGAATGTCCGGCCGCATCGCCGCCCTCTACCGGCACCCCGTGAAGGGCTTCACGCCCGAGCGGCTGGCCGGCGCCGAACTCGAGGCCGGCCGCTTCTTCCCCTGCGACCGAATCTACGCCGTGGAAGATGGCCCCTCGGGCTTCGATCCGGCGGCGCCGGCCTTCGTCCCCAAGACCCGCTTCGCCGTGCTGGCCAAGATCGCCGAAGTGGCCAAGGCGCGCACAACCTTCGACGACGCCTCCGGCGTGCTCCATGCGGAGGCGGACGGCGCCCCGCCGTTCCGCGGCCGCCTGGCCGATCCCGCCGGACGCGAGGCCTTCGCCGCCTGGCTGTCCGACCTGCTGGGCGAGACAGCGACGGGGCCCCTGAAGGTGGTGCACGCCGACGGCCACCGCTTCACCGACGCGCCCAATGGATTTGTCTCGATCATCAATCTCGAGAGCGTTCGCGATCTGGAGCGACGCCTCGGCCGCCCGATCGATCCGCTGCGCTTCCGCGCCAATCTCTATGTCGAAGGCTGGCCCGCTCTGTCCGAACTGGAGTCCGAGGGCCGGGAGGTCGCCCTGGGCTCGGCCCGGGCGCGGGTGACCAAGCCCATCGTCCGCTGCGCCGCCACTATGGTGAACCCGACCACCGCGGAGCGCGACGTCGACGTGCCGGCCGGCCTGTTCGAGACCTACGGCCACGTGCTCTGCGGCGTCTATGTCGAGGTCATCGCCTCCGGCCGCGTCGAGGAAGGGAGCCCGGCCCTGTTGTGACCACCCTGGTGCAGGCCTGGACCGCGGCGCGCGACCGTTTGAAGTCGGCAGGGATCGACTCGCCGGTGATCGATGCGAGACTCCTGCTGGAGGCCGCCGCCGGCGCCACGCGGGCGGACCTTCTGAACGATCCCCATCGCGAACTGAGTTCCGAACAGGCTGCGGAGCTGGACGCCTTCCTGGAGCGGCGCGAAAGGCGCGAACCGATCGCCCACATCCTCGGCCGCAAGGGCTTCTGGACCGTGATGCTGAGCGTCACGTCGTCCGTGCTGACCCCCCGCCCCGACACCGAGCTGGTGGTGATCCTGGCCCTGGAGCGGATCGCGCCGGCCGCGTCCGCCCGCATCCTCGACCTGGGGGTGGGATCGGGCGCGATCCTGCTGGCGGTGCTGGCCGAGCGGCCGGCGGCCAAGGGCCTGGGCGTCGACGTCTCCGAGGAAGCCCTGGCGGTGGCGCGCGAGAACGCCGCCAATCTGGGCCTCGCCTCGCGGGCGGCGCTGCTGCGCGGAGACTGGACCACGGGGCTCGAGGACGACGGCTTCGACCTCGTGCTGTCCAACCCGCCCTACATCCCGACGGCGGAGATTGCGACCCTGGAGCCCGAGGTGCGGCAGTACGAGCCCCTCGCCGCGCTCGACGGCGGACCGGACGGTCTGGACGCCTATCGCGAGCTGGCGCCCGAGATCCTGCGGGTGTTGAAGCCCGGCGGCGCCTTCATCGTGGAGATCGGCCACGACCAGGGCGCGGCGGTCACCGGCCTGTTCTCAGCGGCGGGCGCCGGGGAGATCGAGCTGCGTCAAGACCTGGGCGGACGCGACCGTGTCGTCGCAGGCCGCAAGA
>CAZTMF010000298.1:0-4592 GCA_964614675.1 uncultured Caulobacteraceae bacterium
ACCGTCAGGACGGTCCGCCGCTCGGGCCGCGCCTGCAGCGTCGCGGCGATGAGCTTGAAGAGGTCGACCGAAGTGGAGTCGGCGACGATCACTTCCCCTGGCCCGGCGCCGATCAGACGGGCGATCTTGTCGCCTGTCCGCTCAGGGGCGCCGATCCAGCCGCGACGGGTCCAGGCCGTGACGAGGTCCCCGGCCCATTCGGTCCCCGCCACTTCCGCCACCCTCGCGAGCGCGGCCTTGGGCGGCGGGCCCAGCGAATTGCCGGCCATGTAGACCAGGCCCTCGGGCAGCTCGAAAGCCTCGCGGAAGCGGGCGAGCGGGTCGGCCTCGTCGAGGGCGCGCAATCGGTCCAGGTCCATGCGCCCCACGCTGGCGCCGTTCCCGGCGCACGGGAAGCCTTGACATGCAACTAATTAGTTGCCTATTTTTGCGGCCATGAGCATGGACGCCGTCTTCAAGGCCCTGGCGGACCCGAGCCGCCGCGAGCTGCTGGACCGGCTGCATGCGCGCAACGGCCAGACCCTGGGCGAGCTGTGCGAAGGACTTGGGATGACGCGTCAGGCGGTGACCAAGCACCTGGCCATCCTCGAACAGGCCAACCTGGTCGCCACCCTGAGGCGGGGCCGGGAGAAGCTGCACCACCTCAACCCCATCCCCATCCACGAGATCGCCGTCCGCTGGATCGGCAAGTACGAGCCCGCGCACCTGCGGGCCCTGTCCGATCTCAAGACATCCCTGGAGGAGCCGAACCATGAGCCATGATCGCTTCGTCTATGTGACCTTCATCCGCACCACGCCCGAGAAGCTCTGGGAGGCGCTGACCACGCCGGAGTTCCAACGCCAGTACTGGTTCGGGATGCATGTCGACTCGGACTTCAAGCCCGGCTCGCCCTGGCGGCTGCTGTTCGAGGACGGCAGCGCGGCCGACGCCGGCGAGGTCCTCGAGGCCGATCCGCCGCGGCGCCTGGCGATCTCATGGCGGCACGAGTGGAAGCCGGAGCTGGCCGCCGAGGGCCTCGCCCGCGCCAGCTTCGACATCGAGCCGGGCGATGGGACGGTGAAGCTGACCGTGACCCACGAGATCGACCGCACCGGCTCCAAGCTGATCGAGGCGGTGTCGGGCGGCTGGCCGCGGATCCTCTCCAGCCTGAAGAGCCTGCTGGAAACCGGCCAATCCCTGACGCGGGACCAGACGGTGACCCGCGCCGCGTAGAACCATCCGCTTCCCTCCCCCCTCGAGGGGGGGGAGCAGGAGATGCTCTCCTTAGGCCGCCTGGCTGAGCTCGCACCAGGCGAAGGTCGGATAGAAGCGGGCCATCATCCGGTCGACATAGGCGCCGAGGTTCGGAAGGTCCTCGGCGCGGCGCGCCAGCGGCGAGTCGAAGAACGGAGTGATCAGGGCCGCAAGCGCAGCGAAGCAGACGGCGTCCACGCCGGTGGGCCGGTCGGCCATCAGATAGGGCTTGTCGCCCAGGAACAGCGAGAGCGCGACCAGGGAGCGGGCGCCCAGCTGCTCGATCTCCTCGGGCGAATGGCGCAGCACGCCCTGGGCCATGAAGCTCTCGCGCACCCTTCCCTGCATGGCATCGCGCATGGCGCTGCGCCGCGGCTCCGGTGCGTGGTCGAAGAAGTGCGCCGGGCCCTTGGCGAAGTTCTCGGGGATGAAGAAGCGCGCATGGCCGACGCACCAGCCGAAGTGGTTCTCGACCATCCGCTCGATGGCCCAGGCCTGGGCGCGCTGGCCCATGTCGAGCCCGGCGTCGAGGTCGACCCCGTACTTCCGTTCGATGTGCGCCCGGATGAAGGTCGAGTCCGCGATCAGTTCGCCGGAGTCGTCGATGAACGGCAGCTGCCCCTTGGGCGACTGCTCGGGAAAGGCCTGCTCCTTGCGATATTCGAGGCCCGCCAGGCGCAGATGCACCTCGGTCTTGGTGACGTAGGGGCTGGTCTCGGGCAGGCCGAAGTTGGGGCCGAAGCCGTACAGGGTGATCATCGCGTCCTCCTGGATCATGGAAGACTTGCCTAAGGCGCCCCTGCTGACAGCATACTGTCAGCAGCAAGACCTCTGGATGGCGACATGCGGCGGGCCGACCGGCTGTTCCAGATCATCCAGGCGCTGCGCCGGCGGCGCGGGCCGGTGACGGCCGAGGTCCTGGCGGTCGAGCTGGAGGCCTCCAAGCGCACCATCTATCGCGACATCGCCGACCTGATCGGCCAGCGGGTCCCGATCCGCGGCGAGGCCGGGGTCGGCTATGTGCTGGAGGCCGGCTTCGACATGCCGCCCATGATGCTGACGCCCGACGAGATCGAGGCGGCGGTGCTGGGCGCGCAATGGGTGGCGGCCCACGGCGACCCGGCCCTGTCCAAGGCGGCGCACGACCTCGTGGCCAAGATCGCGGTCGCGGTGCCCGAGCGCCTGAGGCCCTTCGTGCTCGAGCCCGCCACGGCCGCGAATCCCGCCCGGAACCAGGCCAGGGACGGGCTCGACATGGCGCGGACGCGGGACTGGATCCGCGCCGGCCGCAAACTGAGGCTCGATTATCGCGACGAACAGGGGCGCGGCAGCGAACGGACCGTCTGGCCCGTCGCGGTCGGCTATCAGGCCACGACGCGGGTGCTGGCGGCCTGGTGCGAGCTGCGCGAGGACTTCCGCCACTTCCGCACCGACCGGGTGGCGGGCGCGGAATTCCTCGAGGATCGCTATCCGGCCCGCCCGGCGGTGCTGAGGCAGCAGTGGCGCATGACCTTGCGCGCGCCTTCAGAGACCATCGGGCGGGCCGGTTGACGCGAAAGTAAGGGAGGGGCGCTCGCCACGCCCCTCCCCGCCCCTCCCGAACTCAATGGGAGGGGCGCGCCGCGTCAGTAGCAGCGGACGGTGCGGACCGTGCGCCCGTAGTAGGGGCTGTAGCGCCACACGGTCCGGCAGACCTCGTGACGGCCGTAGCCCCAGCCCCGGCGGTAGCGATGATCATCGCGGTCGTAGCGCCCGTGATCGCGGTCATAGCGGCCGTGGTCGCCGTCGTAGCGCCCGTGGACGGCGCCGCCGCGATCGTGGTCGCCGCCGTGATTCCAGTCGGCGGCCTGGGCCGCGCCGGAGCTCGCCGCGACGCCGCCGGCAAGGGCTGCGACCGCAAGGCCGATCGTAAGGATCTTCTTCATGACTTCCTCCATCTGTTTCCGGCTGTCCCGAGAGGCGGGACGAACTTCGATGGAGGCAGTCTACGGAGCGGGGCTGAACGTGATCGTCACGGCTCAGTCAGCGTTCGTTCATCTGCGAAACCGGCGTTCCGAGGCCTGTCGTTAAACTCCTGATTAACCACGCACCCGGAAAATACTGCCTAGCCGCGGGGCGACTTGTTCCCCCGAGTCGGGGGGGCCGCTCAGCGTGAATCCATTCGCGGGTCTGATTCAGAGATTCGGCCTCGGGCGGATCATCGCCATCCTGGGCGGATCGGCGGGCGTCGCGGCGGCCCTGTTCGCGGTGGTCATGCACATCGGAGCCGAGCCCCAGGCCCTGCTCTATTCCAACCTGGACCTCAAGGAAGCCTCCCAGATCACCCAGTCGCTGGACCAGGCCGGCATCAAGTACGAGGCCAAGGGCGACGGCTCGACCATCATGGTGCCCCGCGACAAGGTCGCCTCCACGCGCCTGCTGCTGTCCGGCAAAGGCCTGCCGACCTCAGGGTCGGTGGGCTACGAGATCTTCGACAACGCCCCCGCGCTGGGCCAGACCGACTTCGTCCAGAACCTGAACCGCCAGCGCGCCCTGGAGGGCGAGCTCGCCCGCACCATCCGTTCGCTCCAGGGCGTGAATTCGGCGCGCGTGCACCTGGTGCTGCCGCGCCGGCAGCTGTTCGAGGACGAGGCCGAACAGCCTTCGGCCTCGGTGGTGATCGGGGTCGGCGGCCGCAATCCCTCCGGTGAAGAGGTGCGCGCGATCCGCAACCTGGTGGCCGGCGCCACGCCCAACCTGAAGCCGGAGCGCGTCACGGTCGTCGACGACAAGGGCAAGATGCTCGCAGGGGGCGACGACGAAGCGGGCGCGGCCGACCAGATCGCCTCGGACGCCCGCAACGCCACCGAAGAGAACGTCCGCAAGACGGTCAAGGATCTGGTCGAGGGCGTGGTCGGTCCCGGCAAGGCGCGGGTCACGGTCAGCGCCGACCTCGACCTCAGCCGGGTGACCCTCCAGGAAGACAAGTACGATCCCGACGGCCAGGTGGTGCGCTCGACCCAGACCACCGAGGAGAACGCCAAGGACTCCAAATCCGACGGCGCCGCGCCGGCCTCGGTCGCCCAGAACGTCCCGGGAAGCCAGACCACGCCGTCCGGCCAGGGCGGATCGCAATCGGGCAAGACCGAGGAGACCACCAACTACGAGATCTCCCACTCCACCCGCACCGAGGTGAAGGAGCCCGGTCAGGTCAAGCGCCTGTCCGTGGCCGTGGCCGTGGACGGCGTCACCACCTACGGCAAGGGCGGCAAGGTCAGCTACGCCCCCCGCTCAGCCGACGAGATGAAGCACATCCAGGACCTGGTCCGCTCGGCGGTCGGCTACGACCAGAGCCGGGGCGACCAGGTGACCGTGGTCA
>CAZTMF010000299.1:0-4584 GCA_964614675.1 uncultured Caulobacteraceae bacterium
GTCGCCGACCGGGTGCATTTCCCGGGCTTCGTGGCCAATCCCTGGGCCTATTTCGCCAGGGCGTCCCTGTTCGTGCTGCCCTCCCGCTGGGAAGGGTTTCCGACGGTGGTGGCCGAGGCGCTGGCCTGCGGCGCGCCGGCGCTGGTCACCGACTGCGACTTCGGACCCAGCGAGATCGTCGAGCACGGCCGGTCGGGATGGGTCGTCCCTACCGACGACCTTCCGGCCTTCCAGGGCGCCATGGAGATGATGCTCTCCCAGCCCGAGATGGCCCAGGCCTTCGCCGCCCGCGGCCGGCGGCGGGTGGCCCACTTCGGCGTCGACGCCATGGTGGACGACTATACGGCGCTGTTCATGGAGCAGGCCCTCGCGCATCGCGCGGTGCTGGCGCGGGCGGGTGAGCTGCAGCTCGCCGAGGCCTAGGCCCCCGCCGCTGCAACCTGAGCAATAACAAGAACGTCGTTATGGCGACACGGTTGTGTCGCGGAGGGTTCGTCACGGCTTCACGGGCCCGGCATCGCCCTGTCAAACTGGTTTGGCAATGACCTGTCCAACACGACGCGCAGAGCTCTGCGCGGGTTGGAGGGGAACCATGAACACCAGAGGAATGCTCGCCGCGGGCGCGGCGACGACGGCGCTTGCGCTCGTGATCTCGGCGGCCAGCCCCGCTTTGGCCCAATCCACGGCGAGCCAGGTGCAGGAGCTGATCGTCACCGGCACCCGCACGCCGCCGTCCACCGGCGGCCTGGCCGTCAGGGTCAACGAGGCCAAGGACGTCTCGATCATCAACCAGCAATTCATCAAGAGCCAGACGCCCAGCCAGAATGTGGGTCAGCTGATCAATATCCTGCCGGGCATCAGCAACTCCACCGAGGATCCGGGCGGCTTCAACAGCGGCGACCTCAGGATCCACGGCTTCGAGTGCAATCCCTCCGGCGGCCACATCGCCATCGCCATCGACGGCGCGCCGGTCACCGATACCGGCAACTACGCCTGCTATTTCGGCGAATACATGATCGCCGAGCTGATCGACCACATCACGGTCAACATCGGCTCCAGCGACGTGGACAGCCCGTCGGCCTCGGCCCTTGGCGCGTCCATCAACGTGGTCACCAAGACCCCGCCACAGACCTTCGGCATGGTCGGCAAGCTGAGCTACGGCAGCGACCACTACGCCCGCGGTTTCGGCGAGATCGACACCGGCGCCTTCGGACCCTGGGGAACCACCGCCTTCTTCGCCGGCGAATACGGCCGGGAGGACAATTTCAAGGGCCGCCCCGGCGACTCGACGCGCTGGGGCCTCAACGCCAAGATCTACCAGCCCCTGCGCGACACCGACTTCATCAGCGTCGTCGCCAACTACGTCCAGGAACGGCAATACCCGCCCTTCGACGCCTCGGCCGCGACCATCGCCGCCGCCGGCGATCCCTATTTCGACGGCGACAACTATACCTGGGCCCCCGAGACCGCGAAGCCGGGCGTAGCCGACACCGTGCCGAGCCCCGCCTTCCACCCCGGCGGCACCGACGCCAACTACTGGCTGCTGTTCCCCAACCCGGTGAACTTCTTCTCGGCGCGGGGGCAGTCGCAGTTCGCCCTCACCCGGAACCTGACCTTCACCTTCGACCCGACCTTCTTCTACACCCTGGCCAACGGCGGGGGCGGAACGACGCTCAGCGAAAAGGACAAGCGCCTGATCGGCTCCAGCGCGGCCGCGGGCGTGGACCTGAACGGGGACGGCGACATCCTGGACACGGTGGTGGCCTATTCGCCCAGCAACACCGAGACCTATCGGTACGGCCTGACCTCGTCGCTGCTCTACGACCTGACCGCGGCGAACCACCTCCAGCTCTCCTACACCCTCGACTGGGGTCATCATCGCCAGACCGGCGAGTTCACGACGGTCGATCCCGTCACCGGCGGCCCAGCCGACGTCTTCGGCGCCAAGCCCGGCTATGGCCCGCCGATCCTGGGAGCCGACGGCTCGATCCTGCGCAAGCGCGACCGCCTGTCGATCGCCATGCTGAACCAGGTCTCGGCCAACTACATCGGTAAGTTCGTCGACGACCGGCTGCACGTGAACATCGGCGTGCGGGCGCCGTTCTTCCAGCGCGACGTCAACCAGTACTGCTACACCTACAACGGCACGAGCGCCTGGTGCGACACGGCCAGCCAGACCGCCGTCCAGTCGGCCTATGCCGCGGACCTGGCGGCCCATCGGACGCCGGGCGCCTCGGCCGCAGCCCTGACCTCGCTGCTCGGCACAGGCGTCAGCACCGGCCTCAACGGCGTCCCGAACTTCCGCTTCCCGTTCACCCAGACCTTCAAGTGGAACAAGCTCCTGCCGAACGCGGGCGCCAGCTTCCGGCTCGCCGACGAACACCTGATCTATGTCTCCTACGCGCGGGGGTTCGCCGCGCCGAAGACGGACGACCTCTACACCTCGACCGGGATCACCGTGCAGCCTGAGGTGAGCGACAACGTCGCCGTCGGCTACCGCTTCCAGTCCCGGCGGTTCACCCTGTCCGTCAACGGCTACTACGACTGGTTCAAGAACCGCATCGTCCAGTCCTACGACCCGAACGATCCGACCCTCAGCATCGACCGCAACGTCGGCGACGTGCTGGTGCGGGGCGTCGACATCGAGGGCGGCATGACGCCGATCGACGGGCTGAACCTCTACGCCAGCGCCAACTTCAACAAGAGCGAGCTCCAGTCGAACTACATCGTCCAGACCGCCGGTGTGACCTTCGCCCTGCCGACCAAGGGCAAGGAGCTGGTGATGACGCCCGATCGCACCTTCGCGGCGCGGGCCACCTACGACGTCGGCCCGGTCACCATCGGCGGCCAGGTGAAGTACATCAGCTCCCGATGGGTTTCGGACACCAATGACGCCAGCATCCCCGGCTATGCGGTGTGGGGGCTCGATGCGCGCCTGAAGCTGCCGCAGATGTCCGGGAGCTATCTGCAGCTGAACGTGCAGAACCTCTTCGACAAGTACTACTTCTCGCGGACGACGACGGTGTCGAACAGCGTGGCCTATCCCATCCCGGGCACGGCCCTCACCTACAACCCGGCGACCAACTTCCTGTATGTCGGCGCGCCGCGGACGATCACGGCGACCCTGGGCATGCAGTTCTGATCAGGCGGCGGCCATAGAGGCGGAGGGCGGCTTCGCGGAGCCGCCCTTTTTGCTTGCGGCGCCCTTGATCCCCACGCCGCGACGGGCCACGTGGCGCTGTCCCGACTCCAAGGAGGATTCAGCTTGGCTTTTCCGCCTGCCGAATGGGCGCCGCATCGGGCGATGTGGCTGGGGTTCCCGAGCCATGCGGACCTGTGGCTCGAGGACCTGGAAGAGGCCCAGTCCGAGGTCGCCGCCCTGGCCGGCGCCCTGGCCGGCCCTGGCCGCGAGCGCGTGCGGCTGATGACGGTTGGCCAAGAGGCGGCTGAGACCGCCCGGCGCATGATCGGGGCGGTTCCCGGCGTGGAGATCGTGCCCGGCCGCTTCGGCGACATCTGGCTGAGGGACACCGGGCCGATCTTCCTGGACCCGGCGCACGCGGCGGGATTCCGCTTCAACGGCTGGGGCGGCAAGTACATCCTCGAGGGCGACGACGAGGTGGCGGGGCAGATCTCGGACCATGCCGGCGCCGCCCTGACGCGCCACGACTTCGTGCTGGAGGGCGGCGCGGTCGACCACGACGGGGCCGGAACGGTCTTGACCACTCGCCAGTGCCTGCTCAATGCCAACCGCAACGCCGGCTGGGACGAGGCCCGGGCCGAGGCGGCGCTCGGCGAGGCGCTCGGCGCGCGCAAGGTGCTCTGGCTGGGCGAGGGGCTGATGAACGATCACACCGACGGCCATGTCGACAACCTCGCCCGCTTCGTGGCGCCGGGGGTGGTGGTCTGCCCCATGGCCTTCGGCTCGGACGATCCCAACGCCGGGGCCTACGACGCCGCCGCCCAGACGCTCGCCGGCATGACCGACGCCGAGGGCCGGCCGCTGAAGGTGGTGCGCATCCCCTCGCCCGGGCGGATCCTGGACGAGGACGGCGAGCCGATCGCCGCCTCGCATATGAACTTCCTGATCGCCAACGGCGCGGTGATCGCGCCGGCCTATGAGGAGACCGCCAGTCGCCTGGCGGTCGAGGCGCTGGAGACGCTGTTCCCAGGCCGCGAAGTGATCGGCCTCTCTTCGCGCGCGATCCTGACCGGCGGTGGCTCGTTCCACTGCATCACCCAGCAGGAGCCGGCGTGATGGCCCGCACCCTCTCCGTCGCCGCCCTGCAGGCCTCGTTCGGCGAGGACATGGCGGCCAACATCGCGCGGGTGGCCGGGCTGGTGCGCGAGGCGGCCGCCAAGGGCGCCCAGGTGATCCTGCCGCCCGAGCTGTTCCAGGGCCCCTATTTCTGCGTCAGCCAGGAGGAGCGCTGGTTCAGGACCGCCTATCCCTGGCGCGAGCATCCATGCGTCACGGCCCTGGCGCCCCTGGCCGCCGAGCTCGGCGTCGCCATCCCGGTCTCGATCTTCGAGCGCGACGGGCCGCACTATTACAACAGCCTGGTGATGCTGGACGCCGATGGC
>CAZTMF010000300.1:0-4565 GCA_964614675.1 uncultured Caulobacteraceae bacterium
TCTCGATCACCCGGGCGCGGCCGCCGGGCGGGCCGGGCGGCGGCGCCTTGGGCTGCGGCGCGGCCGCCGCAGCGGGCGCCGGAGGCTTGGCGGGACGGCCCTTGTGCGTCCTGGCCTCCGCCGCCGACGCGGCTCCGGCAAGCAACAGCGCCACGGCGCAGACGCTCAGCACCCGTCTCATCGGCATCCCCCCAATCGTTGGGGGTCAGTTCGCCAGAGGGCAGGGCCCTTGTCCATCACCGCCGAACGGCCTCCCGCTGCGTCGCGCGGAGGTAGTTCCCTTTGGTGATCCCGGCCTACAATCCCCGCGAGGCAAACAGGCGGACGGATATCGATGCCAGGGGCTCCGCTGGGGTGCGACACGGGGATTGCTCGCGCGGCCCGGGCGGGGGCGCCGGGGTCGTGGGCGGCGCTGGTGACCAGCATACTGGCGTCGAGCCTCGCCTTCGTCGACGGCTCGGTGGTCAATGTCGGGCTGCCGGCGATCGGGCGGGAGCTCGGGGCGGATGCGGCGGCGCTGCAGTGGACGGTCAACGCCTATCTCTTGCCGCTGAGCGCGCTTCTGCTGTTCGGCGGCGCCATCGGAGACCGGTTCGGCGCGGGGCGGCTCCTGGCCATCGGCGTGGCGCTGTTCGCGGCGGCCTCGGCCGGGTGCGCCGTCGCGCCCGACCTCGGCTGGCTGCTGGCCGCGCGCGCGGCGCAGGGCGTCGGCGCGGCCATGGTCCTGCCCAACAGCCTCGCGGTGCTCGGCGGCGCCTTTCAGGGGCCTGCCCGGGCCCGCGCGATCGGCCTCTGGGCGGCGGCTTCGGCGATCTCGGCCGCGTTGGGCCCCGTGCTCGGCGGCTGGCTGATCGACGTCTGGAGCTGGCGCGCCATCTTCCTGATCAACCTGCCGCTGGCCGCCGCGGCCATAGGTTTCGCCCTCGCGGGCGTCCGCGACCTCAAGCCCGACGGGCCCGGCCCGCCCCTGGACATCGCCGGCGCCGTGCTGGGGGCGGGAGCCCTGGGCGGCCTCGCCTGGGCCCTCACTATCGGGTCCGGAACCGGTGGCTGGACGGCCCCGGCCTTCGGCCTCCTGCTCGCGGGTCTCGTCCTGACCGAGGCCTTTGTCATGGTCGAGCGGGCCCGGGGCGAGCGCGCCATGACCCCGCCGGCCTTGTTGGCCTCGCGGCGCCTCGGCGGTCTGAACCTGATGACCTTCCTGCTCTATGGCGCGCTCGGCGGCTTCCTGGTGCTGCTGCCCTACCTCTTGATCACCTCGGCCCACTACCGGGCGACCGCCGCCGGCGCGGCCTTCCTGCCGTTCCCCCTGGTCATGGCCGTAGGCGGCCCGGTGATGGGCGCCCTCGCCGGGAAGCTGGGCTCGCGCCTGTTGCTGGTCATCGGACCCCTGATCGCCGCCGCCGGCTTCGCCCTGGCCCTGCGCGTGGGCGCAGACGGGGCCTATCTGGCCACGGTGTTGCCGAGCGTGCTCCTGGTGGCGCTGGGCATGGCCTGCGCCGCCGCGCCCTTGACCGCCGCTGTGCTCTCTGCGGTGGACCAGCGCCACCAGGGCGTCGCCTCGGGCATGAACAGCGCCGTCGCCCGGGCCGGGGGCCTGGCCGCCACCGCGCTCCTGGGCGGAGTCCTCTCCGCCACGGGGCAGGGCCTGGTGACGGCCTTCCACACCGCCGCCATCGCGGGGGTGATCATCGCCGCGGCGGCTTCCGCCAGCGCGTGGTGGGCGTATCGGGGCTCCGACTCCCCGCTCGTCCCGGCGAAGGCCGGGACTCAGGACAGGTCGGAACCTGAGCCTCCGCAATAAGACGCAGCGGCGCCGGGGTGGGCCCTTGCTGCAAACCCAGCGTCACTTGTCATGGGTCCCGGCCTTCGCCGGCGCTAACGGGAGAGGGAGATCAGGCCGCCTTGGTATCCTCGGACTGCACCGCGATCTGGGCGACCTTCCTGGCGCTCTCGGCGTCGTGGGGGGCGAAGAGGACCACGCGCAGGCTGGGGGCGCCTTCGACCACATAGGAGGTGTGCTCGAAGGTGATGCCGCCGAGCTGGGGATGGCGCAGCAGGTGCACGCCCTCCGAGCGGGTGCGGATCTCGGGGCTGCGCCAAAGTTCGCGGAACACCGGGGAAATCTCGGTCATCTCCTCGATCAGGGCGTCGAAGGACGGGTCGCCGCCGGCCTGGCTGTAGTCGACGCGCAGCTTGGCGGTGATGCGCCGGGCCATGGACAGGAAGTCCTCCGGGTCGACCTGGTACTCGGGGCTGGTCATCAGGATGCGCAGGAGGTTGCGCCGTTCGGGCTCCATCCGGGCGTAGTCGCGGAAGCAGCGCGTCACCATGTCGTTCCAGTAGACCACGTCCCAGCGGGGGGTGATCACCTCGGCCGGCACGTTGAGGGCGTCGAGGGTGCGCTTGATCGACTCCGGCACCTCTTCCACCCGCGCTGCCTGCAGCGGGGCGGGACGGTTCTGGGCCAGGGAGAAGAGGTAGTCCCGCTCCTCGTTGGAGAGGCGCAGGGTGCGGCTCAGGCTCTCGAGCACCCGGTCCGAGGCGCGCACGTCGCGGCCCTGCTCGAGCCATGTGTACCAGGTGGCCGAAAGCCCGGCCAAGGCGGCCACGTCCTCGCGCCGGAGGCCCGGCGTCCGCCGCCGCCCGCCCGGCGGCAGGCCCACGATCTGCGGCGACAGCCGCCCCCGGCAGCTCTTCAGGAACTCCGAAAGTTGCGCGCGCTGCGTGGCGCTCGTCATGTTCATACGCCCGTCCTCCCTAGGTCGGGACGATAGCATTGCGATGCTAGTATAAGAACTGCCCGTGAGGCCGCGGCCACCGCGAAGCAGCAGGGTGTGGCGCCGGGGACATGGCCGCTTGATCTGGTCCTGTGGCCTCAGTACCAGCCAGGGGGAGGAACCAAGGAAAGGGCGCCTGATGAAGCGCAGCGACGAGCGGATCCTGACCACCCACGTGGGCAGCCTGCCGCGGCCCAAGGCCCTGACTGACCTCGGCGGCTACATCAAGGGCGCGCCAAAGGATCCAGAAGTCTACGCCCGCCAGCTCAAGGCTTCCGTCGCCGAGATCGTGAAGAAGCAGGCCGCCGTGGGCCTGGACATCATCAACGAGGGCGAGTTCGGCAAGGAGAGCTGGGCCAACTACATCATGAAGCGCATCTCGGGCTTCGAGATCCGGCCCGACCAGCTGCGCGAGGTGGAGTGGCTGGGCAGCGACCGGGTGCGCTTCGCCGAGTTCCTGGCCGAGGACTTTCCCCGCGCGGTGCGGGGTTCGCCCACCGAGGCCTGCGTCGGGCCGATCCGCTATGCCGACAGCCATCCGATCAACCTGGCCATCGAGGCCCTCAAGGAGGCGCTGAAGGAGGTGAAGGTCACCGAGGCCTTCATGACCGCCGTGGCCCCGGCCTCGACCGCCTATGACGGTGTGAACGAGTACTATGGCTCCGAGCGCGAATACATCTTCGCCATCGCCGACGCCCTGCGCGAGGAGTACCTGGCCATCCACCGGGCCGGGCTGATCGTCCAGGTTGACGACGCCGTCCTGGCCAACATGTACGACCACCTGGTCTCCCAGAGCCCCGGGCGCTACCGCGAGTGGGCCCAACTGCGGGTCGACGCCCTGAACCACGCCCTGGAGGGCATCCCCGAGGACCGGCTGCGCTATCACCTGTGCTTCGGCTCCTGGCACCTGGCGCACGTGTCCGACGCCCCGCTCGAGGAGGTGGTCGGCTTCATCCTGCAGGTGAAGGCCGGAGCCTATTCCATCGAGGCCGCGAACCCTCGCCACGAGCACGAGTGGCGGGTGTGGGAGACGGTGAAGCTGCCGGCCGGCAGGATCCTGATCCCCGGTGTGATCACCCATCACATCATCACCGTGGAGCACCCGCGTCTGATCGCCGACCGGATCATCCGCTTCGCCAGGCTGGTGGGCCGCGAGAACGTGATCGCCGGCGCCGACTGCGGCTTCGCCCAGATCGACTCCCTGCGCCGGGTGCACCCGGAGATCATGTGGGCCAAGTTCGAGGCCCTGGTCGAAGGCGCCAAGATCGCCACGGAGGAACTCTGGGGGCGGAAGGCGGCGGCCTAGAGGAACCACGAACCTCACGAACCCCACGAACGGCCCACACCCTCTTTTTTGCCGTCATTCGCGGGCTTGTCCCGCGAACCTATGAACACTGGGGAAGCAAGGTGTTCATGGGTCGGCCGGACAAGCCGGCCGATGACGGTGGAGACAAAGTACCGTTCGTGAGGTTCGTGAGGTTCGTGAGGTTCGTGATTTCCCTCCTCCCCTGGCTTGATTGACAGCCCTCGGGCCCGGTCCGATACGCTGCCGCCCGAGGAAGCCCGGGAGCCGCCGCATGATCATCGAGAACGAAGAGCAGCTCACCCAGGCCGTGCTCGATGAGACCCGGCGCACGGAAGACCCGCGGCTGAAGGAGATTCTGCAGGCGCTGGTCAAGCACCTGCACGCTTTCGCCCGCGAGGTGCGGCTGACCGAGCAGGAATTCGATCAGGCGATCGGCCTCGTCGCCAGGCTGGGTCAGCTGACCACGGCCAGCCACAACG
>CAZTMF010000301.1:0-4550 GCA_964614675.1 uncultured Caulobacteraceae bacterium
CACGAACACGCACACGTCGCTCTGAGATTCATCCTGAAACGGCGCGCTGAGCTGTCCTGGATCCCGGCCTTCGCCGGGACGAGCGGAAGGGAAGGGGCAGCCTTGCCGCGAGGATCGCGGCGCCTATACTCCGCGCCTTTTCCCGGGCGGCCCGCCCGCGAAGGACCACCACATGCCGAACACCGGCGCTGCGCCGCCTGTCGCCATCATCATGGGAAGCCGCTCGGACTGGCCGACCATGCAGTGCGCCGCCGAAAGCCTCGACATGCTGGGCGTGGCCTATGAGACCAAGGTGGTCTCGGCCCACCGCACCCCCGAGCGACTCTACGACTTCGCCAAGTCGGCCAAGGGCCGCGGGGTGAAGGTGATCATCGCCGGGGCCGGCGGGGCCGCGCACCTGCCGGGGATGACCGCCTCCATGACCGAGCTGCCGGTGCTGGGCGTGCCGGTGAAGTCGAAGTCGCTGGACGGCCTGGATTCCCTGCTCTCCATCGCCCAGATGCCGCCGGGCGTGCCGGTGGGGACCCTGGCGGTCGGCGAGGCCGGCGCCCGCAACGCGGGGCTGCTGGCCGCCCAGATCCTGGCCCTGTCCGATCCCGGGCTGGCCGAGCGGGTGGCGGAGTTCCGTCGCCGGCAGACAGAGTCCGTCCCCGAGAGCGTCGTCGACGCCTGACGCCATGACCAGCTTTCCGCTCGAGCCCGGCTCGACCATCGGCATCCTTGGCGGGGGCCAGCTCGGCCGCATGCTGGCCCTGGCCGCCGGCCGGCTCGGCTTCGACGTGGCCATACTGGACCCCGAGCCCGACTGCCCGGCCGCGCGCATGGCCAAGGTCGCCATCGCCGCCGACTACGACGATCCGGTGGCGCTGAAGGCCCTGGCCGACGTCTCGGACGTGATCACCTTCGAGTTCGAGAACGTGCCGGCGCGCGCGGTCGAACGCCTGCTGGGTTTCGGGGCCCAGGTGGCGCCCAACGCCGGCGCCCTGGCCGTGGCCCAGGACCGGGTCGAGGAGAAGACTTTCCTGAACGGCGCCGGCGTCCCGACCGTGGCCTTCGCGGCGGCCGACGACGCCGAAAGCGTGGCGCGCGCCGTCGAGCGGTTCGGCCCGCCCTGTCTGATCAAGACCCGCCGCGAGGGCTACGACGGCAAGGGCCAGACCTGGATCGAGCATGTCGCCGACGCCGAGGCCGCCTTCGCACGGGTGGGCTCGAAACCGGTGATCGTCGAGGCCCCGGCCGAGTTCACCCGCGAGCTGTCGGTGATCTGCGCCCGCAGCCGCTCGGGCGAGGTCTCGATCTATCCCCCCGGCGAGAACCACCATGAGGCGGGCATCCTCCGCCGCACCCATGCGCCCGCCGAGATCACGCCGTCAGCGCTCGAGCACGCCGAACAGATCGCCGCGCGCATCCTGACCGCCCTGGACTATGTCGGGGTGATGGGGGTGGAGCTGTTCGAGCTCGAGGACGGACGGCTGTTGGTCAACGAGATCGCCCCCCGGGTCCACAACTCCGGCCACTGGACGCTGGACGGCTGCGAGGTCGACCAGTTCGAGCAGCAGATCAGGGCGGTCGCCGGCTGGCCGCTGGGCCCCACCGCGGCCCTGGCCCAGACCGAGATGACCAATCTGATCGGCGACGACGTCGATGACTGGAAGAAGCTGATCGCCGAACCCGGCGCGCGCGTCTGGCTCTACGGCAAGCGCGAAGCCCGCCCCGGCCGCAAGATGGGCCACGTGAACCGCCTGAGGCCGCTGAAGGATTAGCGCCCGCTCAGCCCGGAACGCGCGGCGTCAGCGCTTGTCCGGGTCCTTCGAGGGATCCAGCAGCCGGTGCGCGTGGATGATGAAATAGCGCATCAGGGCGTTGTCGACGGTGGACTGGGCCTTGGCGCGCCAGGCGGTGTGGGCTTCGGCGTAATTGGGATAGGCGCCCACCAGCTCGACCTTGGCGAGGTCGCGGAACTCCACCGAGTCGACGCTCTTCAGCTCGCCCCCGATCACGATGTGCAGCAGCTGCTTGTCGTCGTCGTCGGCCATGTCCCTGGTCACCCCGTCTGTTTCACGTCAGCTCGATATGGTCGACGCGCCGGATGATCAATTGGTGAAGCTGCGGTCCGGCGCAGACCAGGCTCGGTTTGCGCACCGAGGCCTGGTTGTAGGCGAAACCCCGGCCCAGGTGATCGGTGGCCAGGCCGCCGGCCTCCCGGACGATGAGGTCCGAGGCCGCCAGGTCCCAGTCGCACTTGGACGACAGCGCCACCACCGCGTCGAAGGCGCCGGAGGCCGCCAGGGCCATCCGATAGGCGACGGAATTGCGGGTCTCGATCTTGAGGTCCTCGGGCCAGGGCTCTCGCCAATAGTCCGGCAGGCGCAGGAAGCGCGCGTCGGCCAGCAGGGCGGCGCCCTCGAGTTCGGTCCGCGCCGAGACGTAGATCGGCTGGCCGTTCAGGCGGGCCCCCTCGCCGGCCTCGGCCACGAAAGTCTCGCCGTGAACCGGCGCGTGCAGCGCCCCCGCCACCGGCTGGCCGTTCTCGACCACGGCGATCGAAACGGCCCAGTGCGGCCGCGCCTTCATGAAGGCGATGGTGCCGTCGATGGGATCGACCACGAAGACCCGCCGGGCCGAGAGCCGCGAGGAGTCGTCGGCGGTCTCCTCCGAGAGCCAGCCGTAGTCCGGACGGGCGGACATGAGGATGTCCTTCAGCAGCCGGTCGACGGCGAGATCGGCGTTGGTCACCGGCGAGCCGCCCTGCTTGGACCAGACCTTGACCTCGCCCCGGCGCTGGTAGCCCAGGGCCAGCTCGCCGGCCTCGCGGGCCGCCCGCTCGATCAGTTCGAGGTCGGCGCCGGTCATCTCCCCGCGATGGCGAGATCGGGGATCAGCACCGATGGCGCGTTGGTGGCGCCCCGAAGCTCCAGGTCCGAGCCCGGGATCAGCCGGCCGTAGACGTCGATCAGGTTGCCCGCGACGGTGATCTCGGTGACCGGATAGGCGATCTCGCCCCCTTCGAACCAGAAGCCCGAGACCCCGATCGACCAGTCGCCGGTGTTCGAGTTCAGCGACGGCCCGAACATCATGGTGACCAGGAGGCCCGCGCCGGCGTCCTTCATCAGTCCGGCCAGGTCCCGCTCGCCCGGCTGCAGGGTCAGGTTGGCGGGGCTGACGCCCGGCGGGCCGGCGAGGCCCCGCGAGGCGTGGCCGGTGGTCTCCAGGCCCAGCTGGCGGGCGGAGGCGCTGTTCAGCAGCCAGGTGGTCAGGACCCCGTCGTCGATCAGGGCGGTGCGCTTGGTCGCCACGCCCTCGTCGTCGAAGGGCGCCGAGCCCAGGCCCCGCCGGCGATGCGGCTCGTCGACGATCGACACGCCCTTGGCGAACACCGGCTGACCGAGCTTGTCCTTGAGGAAGGAGACGCCGCGCGCCACCGACGGCCCCGCGACCGCGCCGACCAGGGCCGAGATCACCGAGGACGCCAGCCGGTTTTCGAAGATCACCGGCGCGGTGGTGCTCTCGATCTTGCGCGCCCCCAGCCGGCCGACGGCGCGTTTGCCGGCCTCGACGCCGATGGCCTCGGGGGTCGGCAGGTCGTCATGCCAGCGGGTGGAGCGGCCCTCGTAGCCGCGTTCCATGATCTCGTCGTCGCCGGCGATCACCGAGGTCCCGACGGAGAATCCCGTGGCGCCGTGGGCGCCGGAGAAGCCGTGCGAGGTGACCAGCCGCCAGCGCGAGGAGGACCAGCCGCCCGAGCCCCCCTCGGAATTGGTGACGCCGGGGATCGCCCGCGCGGCGTCCTCGACCGCCCGCGCCTGGGCCTCCAGCTGCTCGGCGCTGGGCTCGAAGGGATCGACCAGGTCGAGGTCCGGCCAGGGCCCCTTGGTGATCCGATCCTCGGGCGCCAGGCCGGCATATTTGTCCTCGGGCGCCAGCCGGGCCATGGCCACCACCCGCTCGACCAGCTTGGCCCGGGCTTCCGGCGAGACGTCCGAGCCGGAGACGGAGGCCTGTTGTTTGCCGATGAAGACGCGCAGGCCCAGGTCTCGGGCCTCCTCGCGCTCGACCTCTTCCAGCTCGCCCAGACGGACGGTGATCGACAGCGACTGGCGTTCGGCGGCGACCGCCTCGGCCGCATCCGCGCCAGCCTTCAACGCGGCCTGGACCACGTCCTGCAGCAGGTTTTCATCCATGGACCGGCATATGGCCGACGGCGCCAGCGGCGGCAAGCGCCAGCACGGCTAGGCCCGCCCCGCTACTTCCAGATCGGCTTGCCGTCGCCTGGCAGTCCCAGCCGCGCCCACTTCTCGGTCACGGTCTGGATCACCTCGTCGCTCATCCGGATCGGCCGGCCCCATTCGCGGGTGGTTTCGCCGTCCCATTTGTCGGTGGCGTCCAGGCCGATCTTGGAGCCCAGCCCAGACACGGGCGAGGCGAAGTCCAGATAGTCGATGGGGGTGTTCTCGATCACGGTGATGTCGCGGGCCGGGTCCATGCGGGTGGAGAGGGCCCACATCACGTCCTTCCAGTCGCGGGCGTCGATGTCGTCGTCCACCACGATC
>CAZTMF010000302.1:0-4520 GCA_964614675.1 uncultured Caulobacteraceae bacterium
TGCAGGGCCGAGAGCACCCGGGGGTCCTTCAGGTGCACGTCCGGGAGGTGCGGCGCGAAGGCGAGGGTGGCGAAGAAGGCCGCCACGACGGCGGCGATCGCCGACAGCAGCAGGCCGAACAGCAGGGCGGCCCGCCGCGCGCGACGCCCTGATGGGTCGTGGAAGATGAATTCGCTCATGGGGAACGCTGGGGCCCGGACACGGCCCATATAATACGCACGTCACACCAGCCAAGCGTGGCGATTTCGCCGCCTCGTGCGCCGCCTCAGCCGAAGAAGAGCCGCCACATCAGCCGGCCCGGCATGAAGGTCAGGAGGCCGGCGAAGATCAGGGCGCCGAAATAGAGCCCCGCCATCATGTTGGCGTGGCGGCGCACGTTGTGGCGGCGGGCCATGATCACGCCCCAGGGCACGACGAAAAGGGTCCAGACGCTGAAGACCTGGAAGGGATTGATCAGGCCGCCGGTCGGGTTGCGGATGAACAGCGAGGCCACGGCGGTGATCATCAGAAGGACCGCCAGCGCCCAGCCCAGCACGCGGTGGAAGGTCCTGCCCTTGGGGCCGACCATCTGGACGGTCGCCAGCACCAGGGCGGCGAGCACGGTGGCCAGGTGGATCTTGATGGCGGGGGAGGCCTGTTCCAGCAGCTCCCAGCGCGGCGCGTGCAGGTGGGATGCGCTCACGGCCCTCGTCAGGTAGCCGAGATTGCCGGGCCCAATCAGGATCAGCACGAAGGCCATCGTCAGGGCGAGGCCCACGCCCATGCGCAAAGCGAATCC
Organism: uncultured Caulobacteraceae bacterium; assembly: GCA_964614675.1. Classification (GTDB taxonomy): domain Bacteria; phylum Pseudomonadota; class Alphaproteobacteria; order Caulobacterales; family Caulobacteraceae; genus JANWHQ01. The sequence goes on from CAZTMF010000302.1 coordinate 779, forward strand.
CCGGGAAAGCCCGACGGTTGACAGTTCCTGACTCGACATCGTCACCTCCTCCATGGCGCCGGTGCGCCGTGCGGCCGGGATAGGTCGCGTATTCGGGGGGCGTCAGCTGCGCTTGCGCGAACAAGCGGGACAAATTCGCGGGTCGCGGGTCGGCGCCGTTCGCGCTTCGTGGACGGCGTGGCTGACCGGTCCGCTCGGCCTGTCCATGGCCGCGGCGACGGTCCTGGGCCTGGTCGGTGCATTCGGCAGCGCCGAGGCGCCGTTCTGGCCGAGGATGCTGAGCTTCTGGGCGTTCGGCTTCTTCACCGGGATCCTGGTCACCGCGGTCGTGTGGATCAGCCAGAAAGTGCGCTGGCTCGCGGATCGGCCGGCGGTCCGGCGCATCGCCATCGGCGCGGTCATGACACCCCTGGTGGCGGTGTGGATCTGGCTGGCGATGGGTCTGCTGTTCCTCCATGGACTGAGGCTGGCTCTGTTGCCGGTCACGCTCGGCTATTCGGCGATCATGTCGGTGGTGATGACCGCGCTGTCGTGGGCGATCTGGGGCCGAGGAGCGCCGGCGCCGGCGCTCGTGGAGACGCGGCCGGCCAAGTTCCTCGAGCGGCTGCCCTTTCGGCTGCGCGACGCCGAGCTCTATGCGGTCGAGGCCGAGGACCATTACCTCAGGGTGCGCACCTCCAAAGGCTCGGAGCTGATCCTGCTGCGCCTGTCGGACGCCATCGCCGAGCTCGAGGCGGTGGAGGGCCTGCGGACCCACCGGTCCTGGTGGGTGGCCAAGGCCGGCGTCGCCGACATCCGGCGCGGCGACGGCCGCGCGACGTTGACGTTGAAGGATGGGGCCGAGGCGCCGGTCAGCCGCACCCACGCCAAGGGGCTGCGCGAGGCCGGCTGGCTCTAGAGCGCTACCGCGACCGGGCGCGCCACTCCTCGGCGCTCTGCCCCCAGATCTCGATGGGCGGGCTGTCGTAGGGCGGGGGCAAGGTCCCGATCCCGAGCCTGCGGCTGCCCAGCCGCAGCGCCACCGCCTGGGAGGGGGTGTTATGCGGGTCGATGCAATGAATCACATTGGTCCAGCCCAGATTGTCGAAGGCCCAGTCGATGGAGGCCGTCGCGCCCTCGGTGGCGTAGCCCTTGCCCCAGGCCTCCTTCGCCAGGCCCCAGCCGACCTCGGGCCCCGGCCAGGCCTCGGGCTTCCAGGGGCCCAGGCGGCCGATCCACTTGCCGCTGGACTTCTCGATCACCGAGAACATGGCGAAGCCGAACATGCTCCACGCGCCGGCCACGCAGCAGAAACCCCGCCAGGCGCCCGAGCGTGGCTGCGGGCCGCCGATGAAGCGCGACGCCGCCGCATCCTCCATCACCGTCGCCCAGGGATCGAAGTCTTCCGGCTGCGGCGGGCGGAGGATCAGGCGTTCGGTCTCGATGACAGGTCCGGTCATGGGCGGCTTATAGCTCAGCTGGCGGCGGCCGGAACCGGCGGATGCGGGCGTCGGCGGAAGGCCGAGACGAGGGGCGCGAAGGTCAGGCCCTGCACGGCGACCGAGAAGACCACCACCGCATAGGTCATGGTCAGGATCAGGGGCTTGTGGGGCATGGCGGGGACGTCGAGGGCCAGGGCGAGCGACAGGGCCCCGCGAAGGCCGCCCCAGGCCAGGATCAGGCTGGGTCCCCGTTCCGCCCGGCGGAAGTGGAAATAGGCGCCCCAGGGAAGCACGGTGGCCAGACGAACCACGAGCACCAGCGGGATGGCGATGGCGGAGAGGCCCGCGCTCCGGGCGCTGATCGGCAGGACCAGGAGCTCGAGCCCCAGCAGCAGGAACAGAAGGGCGTTCAGGGTCTCGTCGACCATGCTCCAGAAGGCCCGCAGGTAGCGCTGGGTCTCCTCGCTCATGGCGGCGCCGACGCCGAGGTCGCCCATCAGGAGCCCGGCGGCCACGACGGCGATGGGGCCGCTGAGCCCCAGGGCGTCCGCCGCGGCATAGGCCCCCGTCGCCAGGGCCAGGGAAACGGCGACCTCCACGGCGTAGTCGTCGATCGCGCGGGTGGCGCGCACGGCGATGTAGCCGGCCGCGAGGCCGAACAGCAGGCCTCCGCCCGACTTCACCACCACCGACAGCACCGCCGCGCCCGCATTGGCCTGGCCCCCGGCCGCCAGGGCCGCGAGCGCCAGGAAGACCACGATGCCGACGCCGTCGTTGAACAGGGCCTCGCCCTGCAGGACGGCCTTCAGCCCCTTGGACAACCCTTCGGCCTTGACCGTCGAGAGCACCGCGACCGGATCGGTGGGGCTGATCAGGGCCCCGAACGCGAGCGCCCAGGGCAGGGGCAGGACGAGACCCAGCGCCTGCGCCGCCAGCCAGACGCCGCCGCCGACCAGGAAGGTCGAGGCCAGGACGCCCAGGGTCGCCAGGGTCCAGACCGCCATGTGCCGCCGCCGGAGCTCGTGCAGGTCCACCTGCATGGCGCCGGCGAACAGCAGGAAAGCCAGCATGTAGCCGACCACAGTCTGCGGGAAATCCACCTGGCCGATCACCCGCACCGCGTCGGCGGCGCCCTGGAAATGCAAGCTCTTCAGGCCGTTGAGGCAAAGCGCGCCGATCAGGCCGGCCGCCAGCATGGCGACGCCCTGCGGCAGGCGCAGCAGCCTGGCGTTCAGCCAGCCGACCGCGGCCACCAGCGTCAGGAACAGGGCGGTGAGCTGGAACAGGGTCATGCGGCTCCGATCAAGCCCCGGCCCGGCTTGCGTGTCCACGAAATCCGGGTCTCCCGGCGCGGTTGAACGCGGGCCGGGCCGGCGCATAGTGAGCGCGACAAAAAGAAGGGGAGGGCGCGCCATGGGCGGCTTGCGTGGGGTCGCGGCTCTGACCGCGGCTGTCATGGCCTTGGCCGGTTCGGCCTCGGCGCAGCCGGCGTGCGGCCGGGCCTGCCTGGTCGGGACGATGGACCGCTACCTCGCCGCCCTGGCGGCGCACGATCCGGGCCGGCTCAAGGTCGCGCCGGATGTCCGCTTCACCGAGGACGGCGCCCCGATGAAGCTCGGCGACGGGCTCTGGCAGACCATCGGCTCCCTGGGTCCCTTCCGCCTCGACTTTGACGACCCGCAAGGCGGCCAGGCCGGCGCGCTCGTCACCGTCCAGGAGAACGGCGCCACGGCCCTGATGGCCCTGCGCCTGAAGGTCGTGGCCGGCCGGATCAAGGAGGTCGAGAGCGTCCTGGCCCGCAAGGGCGAGCTGCAGTCGCTGCAGACCGACCTGCTGCAGGAGCCGCTGCCGATCTTCAAGGAGGACGCGCCCCTGGCCCGTCGCTCGTCCCGCGCCGAGCTTACAAGGATCACCAACCTCTATTTCGACGCCATCGAGCAGGCCGACGGCTCTATCGTGCCCTTCGCCAGGGACGGCTTCCGCATCGAGAACGGAACGCGCACCTGCAACAACCCCGAGCCGGTCACCGGCGGCGCCAATCCCGACTTCGCCAAGCTGCGCGGCATGGCCTGCGCCGACCAGCTCTCGACCAAGATCTTCACCTACATCAAGTCGGTCAGCCCGCGCCGGATCGAGGTGGTGGACGTCGACAAGGGCCTGGCCATCGCCTTCGTCCGCTTCCAGCATCCGGGCGATGTGCTGTTCGTCGACACCCCGGCGAACGGCCGCGTCAGCCAGGAGCGCAACCCCTGGGCCATCCGCCCGACCAGCGCCCTGATCGCCGAGCTGTTCAAGATCGAGGACCACAAGATCCAGCGGGT
>CAZTMF010000303.1:0-4519 GCA_964614675.1 uncultured Caulobacteraceae bacterium
GGGCCACGGCGCGACCCATGGCCGTGGAGCCGGTGGCCGAGAGGAGGGCCACTTTCGGGTGATCGACCAGGGCTTCACCGAGATCGCGCTCGCCGACGAGGACCTGGCTGAGGGCCGCGGGCGCGTCGCCGAACCGGGCGGCGGCTTTCTCGAAGATCGCCTGCACGGCCAGGGCGGTGAGCGGGGTCTTCTCCGAGGGCTTCCAGATCACCGGATCGCCGCAGACGAGGGCCAGGGCGGCGTTCCAGGACCAGACCGCCACGGGGAAGTTGAAGGCGCTGATCACGCCGATGACGCCCAGCGGATGCCAGGTCTCCATCATCCGGTGGCCCGGGCGCTCGGTGGCCAGGGTCAGGCCGAACAGCTGGCGCGACAGGCCGGTGGCGTAGTCACAGATGTCGATCATCTCCTGGACTTCGCCCAGGCCCTCGGACGCGATCTTGCCGGCCTCGAGCGTCACCAGCCGGCCGAGATCGACCTTGGCGGCGCGGAGCTCCTCGCCCAGGAGGCGCACCAGCTCGCCACGGCGCGGGGCGGGAACCTCGCGCCAGGCCAGGAAGGCGGCGTGGGCCCGCAGGGCGGCGGCTTCGACGTCGGCGCGGCTTGCCACCCTCAGGCCGAGGACGGTCTCGCCGGTGATGGGGGAGCGCGCCTCCAGGCCCGGGCCCACGACCGCGGCCAGGTCGACGCCCAGCCGCTCCAGGATCGCGCGCGCCTCCCCGGCGACGGACGGCAGGGATTTGGCGCCTCCGCGGGCGATGGGGTCGGCAAGGCTCATATGTGCGCTCCGGCGACGGCGGGAAGCTCCGCCGCGGCGCCCGCCTGGGCGGCCCGTTCGACGTCTTCCGGCGAGGCGTAATAGCGCCCGAAGCGGTTGGCGAGGAACAGCTCGAGCGCGATCTCTTCCTGGCGCACGAAGCCTGACTGGGGCAGGGCGCCGGCGCGCAGCAGGTCGAGCGCTCCGCAGACGCCGGCGGCGGTGGTGATCTGGATGGCGCTGCGCATCACCCCGCCGACGGGCTGGCCGTAGATCTTGCTGGCGTAGGTCTCCTGCACCAGCCGCCCGGCCTGAACACCCGAGACGGTGACGAAGACGATCACCACGTCCTGCAGCGTCGCCGGCACGGCGTTCTCCAGGATGTCCTTCAGCACCTCGCGCCGGTCCCTGAGACGCAGGTCGTTGAGCAGCGCCTTCATGATGTGGGCGTGGCCGGGGTAGCGGATGGTCTTGTAGTTGAGGTTGCGGGCCTTGCCGCGCAGGGTCTCGCAGAGGGTGCCGAGGCCGCCCGAGGTGTTGAATGCCTCGTAGGTGACGCCGTCCAGGGAGAACTCCTCGAGCTCCTCCAGGGGCGAGGTCTCGTGCGGTTCGCCGTTCACCAGCGCTTCGCAGGGCTCGCAGTACTCGTTGATCAGCCCGTCGGTCGACCAGGTCAGATTGTAGTTCAGGGCGTTGGATGGGTATTTCGGCAGAGCGCCTACCCGCATGCGCACGTCGTTGAGGGTGTCGAACCGGCGGCAGAGGTCGGCCGCCACGACGGTGATGAAGCCGGGGGCCAGGCCGCACTGTGGAATGAAGGCGCTCCTGGAGCCCTCGGCCAGGGCCTTGACCTTGCGGGTCGAGGCCACGTCCTCGGTGAGGTCCAGATAGTGGGCGCCGGCCCGGCGCGCGGCCTCGGCGATGCGGACGGTCAGGTGATAGGGGGCCGCACTCAGCACCGCGAACTTGCCGGTGAGCAGCCGGTCCAGGGCGTCCGGGTCGGAGACGTCAAGCTCCACGACCTCGACGGGCAGGGTGGTCCCGAGCTGGCGCAGCGCCTCGGCGGAACGGTCCGCCACCGTCACCCGGTAGTCGCCCGAACGCACCAGAAGATCTGAGATCATCGAGCCGATCTTGCCGGCGCCGATCACGGCGATGTCGTGCATTGGGGAGCTCCTGCCGATTCCCCACAGATTCGCTTGAGCTGTCGTCGGTTTCCAGCTTCGGCCCGCCGAATCAGATGCCCGTTTTCGGCGGATTTCATGGTATGGTCGGCGGATGGACGAGATCGATCGTGAACTGGTGTCCCGCCTCCGCGAGAACGCACGGGAGTCCACCGCCGCCCTGGGCCGCGCGCTGGGGCTTTCCCGGACGACGGTGCAGAGCCGCATCGGCCGGCTCGAACGCTCGGGCGTGATCTCGGGCTATACCGTCAAGCTCGACGAGGCCAACGAGCAGGGGCTGATCCGGGCCTTGGTGATGATCACCGTCCATCCGCGCGCGGCGGCCGGCGTGGGCGCGGCGCTCCGCAAGTTGCCGGACGTTCGGGCACTGCATTCGGTCGCCGGCCCCTTCGATATGATCGCCGAGGCAGCCACGGCCACGATCCGCGACATGGACGCCCTGATCGACCGGATCGGCGACCTGGAGGGCGTCGAGCGGACCACTTCGTCGGTGATCCTGTCCTCGAAGTTCGAGCGCTAGCTAGAAGTCGTAGTTCTCGAGTTGCACCGGGCCGTTCTCGACCAGGCCCCGGATGGCCGAGCGGAACATCTCGACTCTCACCTGTTCGATGGCCGCGCCCATGTGCGGGGTGGCCAGCATGTTGGGATGGCGCAGCAGGGCGTCGTTCTCGGCCGGCTCGATCGCGAAGACGTCGAAGCACGCCGCCGTGAGATGGCCGCCCTCCAGGCGTTCCAACAGGGCGTTCTCGTCGACGATCCCGCCGCGGCATGTGTTGATGAAGACCGCGCCCTCGCGGATCTTCTCCAGGGCCTTGCTATCATACATGCCGGTGGTCAGGCGGGACTTGGCCAGGTGCAGGGTCAGGATCTCCGAGCGGCCCAGCAGCTCGTCCATGTCCACCGCCGTCACGCCGTTCTGGCGATAGAAGTCCGAATAGTCGCGGATGTCGCAGGCCAGGATTTCGCAGCCGAAGGGCTGCAGCAGCCGCACCAGCTCCTTGCCGATGTGGCCGCATCCGTGGATCCCGACGGTGCGGCCGGAGAGCAGCCGACCCATGATCCATTTCGGCCGCTTGCCCTCCCGCATGGCGAGGTTCAGCTCGGGCACGTGCCTCAGGCCCATGACGGCGAAGGCGACGGTCAGCTCGGCCACCGCCAGGGCGTTCACTCCGAAGGTGTAGCCGAACATGATGTCCCGGCGCTTCACCGCCTTCAGATCGACCGTGTCGTAGCCGGCCCCGAACTTGCCGATGATCCTGAGGTTCGGCAGGGCGTCGATCACCCGCTCTGAGAGCAGGTCGAGGCCCGCGATCACCGCGTCGCAGTCGCCGAGGAAGTCGATGATCTCTTCCTCGGTCAGGGCGCGGGGCAGCTCGTTGAACTTGGCGTTCGGGTAGAGTTCGAGCAGATCCTTCTTGCCCTGCTCGGGTACGCCCCACTTGGCCACCGGCACGCCGAGCTGCTTGATCGAGGGGTTCACGGGCAGGGCGTCCGTCACGGTGGTTCTCTTTTCAGGCGTCGTCGCGCGGCTTGGCCGGGCGATCCAATCGAAGTTGCGGAAGTTCGAAGCGCGGCTCGGGTCCCCCGGTCAAGCCGGGGGATGACGGGGGTCAGTGCCCATACCGGTCGATCGGCAGGCCCCAGTGCGACTTGGCGCGGGCGGCGTCGAGCCAGGGCTGGGAGGAGGGATGGATGCGGTACATCTGGGCGTCGCGCAGATAGCGCTGCAGGCGCTGCCCGCGGTTGGCCGCCCGCACCGGAGAGGTGCGGAACAAGAGCTCGATGGCGTCGCAGGCCATGTTCACCGCATGACGGGCCATGTCCCAGACCTTCATGGTGTCGGCCACGGTGATCGGGACGCCGTCGCGCACCGCGCGCGCGCACTGCTCGGTGGACATCTCGGCGACCCGCAGCGTCAGGGCTTCGGCGCAATCGGTCAGCGTCAGGGCGCGTCCGAAGGGGATCTGGGTGTCGATGTCATGGGTCCGCTGCACGTTCACCTTGCGATAGGCGAGGGTGTTCCTGGCGGTCTCCTCGTATTCGTCGAGCGCCGCGCGGGCCGCGCCCACGAAGATGCCGCCGAAGGTCGCGTGGAAGAACCCGCCGACCACGCCAAGGTACATCGGGTTGCCGTGCAGCTTGGCCCCGATCCCGTCGCCGGGCCCGAAGCCTTCGGATGTGACCAGGATGTCCTCCCGGAACAGGAAGCGGTCGGGGATGAAGACGTCCTGCAGCTCCACGGTGTTCGAGCCGGAGGCTTCCATGCCGAGGGTGGCGCCGCCGCCCCAGTCGGGCAGCACGTTCACCGTGTCGCGGGGCGTGATGAAGTTCACCAGCCTGGCGGGCTCGCCGTCCTGCGCCGCGACCCGCCCCCCGCCGATGAAGTGGGTGGCCCACGGGATGCCCGAGGAATAGGACCAGCGGCCCGAGACGCGGTAACCGCCTTCGACGCGTTTCCAGTCGCCGCCGGGCGGGGCGCGGTGGGGCGAGCGGAAATCGCCGTCGTCGCCGAAGATCTCGGCCTGCACGGCCTCGGGGAAATGCGCGCCGACCACCAGGGGGTGGGAGGAGGCGAGGG
>CAZTMF010000304.1:0-4505 GCA_964614675.1 uncultured Caulobacteraceae bacterium
GGGGGAAGTTCCAGGGCACGATCTGGCCGACCACGCCCACGGGCTGGCGCAGGGTGTAGGCCTGGTATTCCTCGCCGGGCATGCCCAGCGAGACGTCCAGGGTCTTTCCCTCGATCTTGGTCGCCCAGCCGGCCATGTAGCGGAAGAAGTCGACCGTGCCTTGCACGTCGACGACGCGGGCGAAGAACACCAGCTTGCCGTTGTCCAGCGACTCCAGCTGGGCCAGCTCCTCGGCGTTCGCCTCGATGAGGTCGGCCAGCTTGAGCATCAGCCGTTCGCGCTCGACCGGCCGCATGCGGCTCCAGGCGGAGTCTTCGAAGGCCTTTCGCGCGGCCTTCACGGCGCGGTCGACGTCCTCCTTCTCGCCGGCGGCCAGCTGGCAGATCACGCTCTCGGTGGCCGGGTCGATGGCGTCGAAGGTCTTGCCGGAGGCCGAAGCGACCCACTCGCCATTGATCAGGAGCTTGCCCGCCCGCGACAGGAAAGCCTGGGCCGCTTCGCCCAGATGGGAGATCTTGGTCATCTCATTCATGGCCGGCCGCTCCTCCGCAGTGTCGGGTTGGGCGCCACAAAACACCCTGGAAGAGCCGATGGGAAGACCGCGCCGCGACGTTGCCTTGGCCCTGCGCGCGGCGCTAGCCTCGGCCCATGGGCGCACGCCGCACCGAGCCTGAGGCGCTGGCCGAGATCGCGCCGCTGCTGACCGAGGTGAAGGACAACCTCGACCGGGACCTCTCCCTGGGCGCCCTGGCCAGGGCCCATGGCGCCTCGCCCTTCCAATTCCATCGCCAGTTCTCCAGCGCCGTGGGCGAGACCCCGCGCCAGCATGTGGAGCGGCTGAGGCTCGAGCGGGCGGCCTATCTTCTGGCGGTCACCGAGGACCGGATCGTCGACATCGCCCTGGCGGTGGGGTTCGATAGCCACGAGGCCTTCACCCGCGCCTTCCGGCGATGGTCGGCGTGGACGCCGCGGGCGTGGCGCCAGGCGGCCAAGGCCGGTCAGGCCGCGCGGCTGGAGCGCAATCGGCATTTCCAGGGCGACGGCTGCCGCTTCACCGAGGTCTGGTTCGAGCCCCGGCCGTCCACCGCGATGCTGGCCATCCGGCGCCTGGGCCCCTACGGCGATCTGAACGCGCCCGAGGCCCGCGCGCCCTTCTGGCGGGAGATCGAGGCCTGGGCCGAGGCGCAAAGGGTAAAGCTCGGCGCCGAGCGCTGGGGCCTGTTCCCCGACGATCCGACCGTGACCCCGCCCCAGATGCAGGGAGCCGATCTCTGCATTCCCATTGCGGCGGCGGTCCAGGGCGACGCGCGCGTCCGCTGCCTGGAGCTGGCCGGCGGCCTCTACGGCAAGATCGGGCACCTCGGACCGGGATCGACCCTTCTCCAGGGCTACCGCCAGCTGGCCGACGCCATCCGCCGCCAGCACTACGCCTTCCGCGATGGCCCGCCAGTGCAGGTGTTCTTCGAGGACGAGGCGGATCGATACGAGATCTGGTTTCCCGTCCGCCGGCGCTGAGCGGCAAGAAAGATCAAGACGCCCGCCGCCTGCGCCCCTAGCGTCCGCACGACATCCGGCGGGAGGATTGGATGAAGCTGCTTAGATTCGCCGCCTGCGCGGCGCTGGGACTGTCCCTGGCCCATCCGGCCGCCGGCGCATCACCCAAGGGAGGGCATATGCCCGCGCCGATCGTGTTCTTCGACATAGCGGGGCCAGACATGGCCAGGCAGGCGGCCTTCTATCGGACCGTGTTCGACTGGGACGTGGCGCCCGACGGCCGCTTCACCGCGCCGTCGGTTTCGCCCTTGGCGGGGACCCTCAGAGCCGATCCGGCCGAGAAGGTGCTCTACATCGGCGTCGACGATGTCACCGCGACCCTGGCCAAGATCGTCGCCAACGGCGGCCAGGTCGTCGCCCCCCGCTTCGAGGTGAAGGGCGTGGTGGTCCTTGGCCTCTTCACCGACCCGGCCGGCAACCGGCTCGGGCTGGTCGAGATGGCGGGCGGGAAACCGAAGGTTCCTTGACGCCGTCCAGGCGTGACATAGTCCAAGAAGGTTGGGGTTGTTGCGGAGCAGGGGATGGCGATCCGAGCTGCAGCAGTGCTCGCGGCGGCGATCATGATCGCCCTCCATCCGTCCTCGGCCCGCTCCGCCGATTTCTACCTCATCGAGGCGAAGAAGCACCAGATCGACTTCTTCATAGACCAGGACGCGATCGCCACCGAGGCGAACGGGATGCGCGCCGCGCCGATCGTCTTCATCCTGCGGAGCTCGGAGACCCTGCACGAGAGTTTCGACTATGGGGTGGCTGGGACCCAGTTCGATTGCGCCCATCGGCGGGTCGCGGCGGTCTCATTGACTGCCTATCTGGCGGACGGGCGCGAGGCGCCGGAGCAGTCGCCAAAGAGCGGTGAAACGGTCTGGGTCACGGTCGATCGCGGATCTCAGGCGGAAGCGGCCCTCGAGTTCGTCTGCGCGGAGCGTGGCGAGCGCGCTTCACACGGCGTTTCTATGGGCGGGTTGAGCTTGAAACAGATCGTGGACCGCGTCCGCGGCGGCGCTGGGCCCGCGCCGTAAGCTTCCCGCCTGGTCCTGCGTCAGAGGCGTCCGCGCCTCCTCATCCGGTCCAGGGCTCGTGCGCGGCCTTCTGGTCCTGGGTCTGGTGGGCCCGGTGGATCAGGTAGCTGCGGATGTCGGATGCGTCGTCGTGGTCGATCACCGGCGACCATGAGACCATGCCCTGGTCCTTCAGCACGCCCTTCAGCACCACGTCGTAATAGCTGTCGGACGCCAGCAGGGGCGAGTAGCGCAGGTCCGGCGTGAGGCCGCCCGAGACGGCCGCGTCGCCGTGGCAGGCCGAGCAGTATTTCACGAACAGCCTGAAGCCGTGGTCGATCTGCTGGGTCGTGCCGGCGTCGGGCGGCGGGTTCAGCACCTTGGGGGTCGCGGTCGGCAGGGGCGGCAGCTTGGCCGTCCCGTTCAGCTTGAACACCAGGATGCGGCTGATGTTCTTGATGTTGCCGGACTTCAGCGAAACGATCCCCGGCACCAGGGCGTAGGTGCCGCCCCAGCCTGACAGCACTGCCACATACTGGTCATTGCCGACGGTGTAGGTCACCGGGCCGGCCATCACCGGGCTCTGGGCGTCGAAGGACCAGACCTTGGTCCCGTTGTCGGCGCGGTAGGCCGCGAACTCGCCGGTGGCGTTGCCTTCGAAGATCAGCCCGCCGGCGGTGTAGACGATGCCGCCGTTCCAGGGCCCTTTGAGGCCCTGGCGCCAGACCTCCTTTTGCTGGACCGGATCCCAGGCGGCGATGTGGCCGGTCAGGCTCTCCATCACCTGGGACTTGATCTTCGGGTCCTGGGGCATGGAGGTCGAGACGAAGTCCAGGCCCATGTTGGTGCCCATCGGGCTGTGGGTGAACTTGGCGTCGGCCTTGTAGGTGAAGCCCACCTCCTGCACCGGAATGTAGACCAGCCCGGTCTTCGGATCGAAGGACATCGGCATCCAGCTGTGGGCGCCGTGGGGGCTGGGCGAGCCCTGCCAGGTCTTGCCGGTCTCCGAATAGCGCGCCGCAGGGACCTCGATCGGTCGGCCGGTCTTCTGGTCGATGCCCTTGGCCCAGGTGACGGTGGCGAAGGGCTGGGCCGAGATCAGCTTCCCGTTGGTCCTGTCGATCACATAGAAGAAGCCGTTCTTGGGCGCCTGCATCAGCACCTTGCGCTGCTGGCCGCCGATCGGCAGGTCGGCCAGGATCATCTGCTGAGTGGCCGAGTAGTCCCATTCGTCGCCCGGGTTCAGCTGGTAGTGCCAGACGTACTTCCCGGTGTCGGCGTCCACCGCCACGATGGAGGTGACGAACAGGTCGTCGGTCCTGGCGGGGCTGCGGACGTGCTTGTTCCAGGGATCGCCGTTGTCGGTTCCGAAGATCAGCAGGTTCTGCTCGGCGTCGTAGACGATCGAGTCCCAGACCGTGCCGCCGCCGCCCCAGGTCCACCACTTGCCGCTCCAGGTCTTGAGCGCGATCTTCCGGAGCGCCTCGTCCGAGGCGGCGTGGTCGGGTTTCGCGGGATTGCCCGGGACCGTGTAGAAGCGCCAGGCCAGCTTGCCGGTCTCGGCGTCATAGGCCGAGATGAAGCCGCGGACATTGAACTCGGCGCCCGAGTTGCCGATCAGCACCTTGCCCTTCACCACCCTGGGCGCGCCGGTGATGGTCTGGGATTCGGACTCGGTGACCTGCTTGGCCCAGACGACGTTTCCGGTCTTGGCGTCGAGGGCGATGAGCCGCCCGTCCAGCGCCCCGACGAAGACATTGCCCTTCCAGACCGCCACGCCGCGGTTGACCACGTCGCAGCAGGCCTTCGGGCCCCAGGAGCCGTCGACCTTGGGATCGTAGGCCCAGATCAGGGCGCCCGTGCGGGCGTCCAGCGCCTTGACCTTCGACCAGGCGGTCGAGACGTACATCACCCCGTCCACCACGATCGGCGTGGCCTCCTGGCCCCTCTGGG
>CAZTMF010000305.1:0-4487 GCA_964614675.1 uncultured Caulobacteraceae bacterium
GCAAGTACGGCTTCGAGGTGGTCCAGGCCGCCCAGGCCCGCGGCGACATGGGCGTCCTGGTCGAACGCGGGCGTCGGGTGATCCGGCTGCACCTCGGCCGCGATGTCGAGGGCGGGCTGAAGTGGCTGACCGGCGCGGTCGACCGGGCCTTGGGATAGGCGGAAGATATGCAGCTCGGAATCATCGGCCTCGGCCGCATGGGCGGCAATATCGCCCGCCGGCTGATGAAGGATGGCCACCAGTGCGTGGTCTATGACCGCGACGCCAAGGCGGTTGATGCGCTGTCTCAGGACGGCGCCTCAGGGGCCAAGGATCTCAAGGATCTGGTCCGCCAGCTTGAGGCGTCTCGCGCCGTCTGGGTGATGCTGCCGGCCGGCGCGCCGACCGAAGAGACGGTGATGGCCCTGGGCGAACTCCTGGACGCCAAGGACACGGTGATCGACGGCGGCAACACCTTCTACAAGGACGACATCCGCCGGGCGAAGGCGCTCGAGGAAAAGGGCCTGACCTATCTCGACGTGGGCACCTCGGGCGGCGTCTGGGGGCTGGAGCGCGGCTACTGCATGATGGTGGGCGGCGACCGGGAAGCCTTCGAGCGGGTCGAGCCGATCCTGAAGACCCTGGCGCCCGGCCTCGGGACCATCCCCCGCACCAAACGCGCCGAAGGCTCCGATCCCCGCGCCGAGCTCGGCTACATCCACACCGGGCCGGTCGGCTCGGGCCACTTCGTGAAGATGGTCCACAACGGCATCGAGTACGGCCTGATGCAGGCCTACGCCGAGGGCTTCGACATCCTGAAGAACAAGGATTCCAAGGAACTGCCCGAGGATCAGCGCTACGACCTGAACCTCGCTGACATCGCCGAGGTCTGGCGGCGCGGCAGCGTGGTCTCGTCCTGGCTGCTCGACCTCACGGCCGCGGCCCTGGCCGGCGACGGCAAGCTCGAGAAATTCACCGGCGCGGTGGCCGACAGCGGCGAGGGCCGCTGGACCATCGAGGCTGCGATCGAGGAAGCCGTGCCCGCCGAGGTGCTGTCCTCAGCCCTGTTCGCCCGGTTCCGCTCTCGTGAGGACCACACCTTCGGCGAGAAGCTGCTCTCGGCCATGCGGTTCGGCTTCGGGGGACACGTCGAGACCAAGACCTGATGGGCGCCCGCATCGCGCTGCTCGTCTCCGACGTCGACGGCACCCTGGTCACCACCGACAAGCGCCTGGCGCCCGCCGAGATCGAAGCCGTGCGCAAGGTCGTGGCGGCGGGCGTCCGCTTCACCCTGATCTCCAGCCGGCCGCCGCGCGGAATGGCCGCGGTCGCGCTGGCGCTGGGCGTCGACCTGCCCATGGCGGCCTTCAACGGTGGGACGATCTTCGCGCCGGACCTCAGCGTCCTGGAGGCGAACCGGCTGGACGCCGACGCCGCCCGCGAGGCCCTGGACATGATCCACACGGCGGGCGCCAATGCCTGGGTCTACGCCGACGGGACCTGGCGGCTGACCGACCCAAAGGGGCCGCATGTCGATCACGAGCGTCGCACCATCGGCTTCGGGCCCACGGTGGTCTCCGGCTTCGAGGACGTCATCGGCCGGATCGACAAGATCGTCGGGGTCTCCGAGGACCACACGCTCCTGGGCCGCCTCGGCGCCGAGATGGGCGAGATCCTGCACGACCGGGCAGAGGTCGAGCAGTCCCAGGCCTATTATCTCGATGTCACCCACCCCCTGGCCAACAAGGGCGACGGGGTGAAGGCGCTCTGCCGGCGCATCGGCGTCGAGCTCGCGGATACGGCGGTGATCGGCGACATGTTCAACGATGTGGCGATGTTCGGGGTCGCGGGGTTCTCGGCGGCGATGGCCCAGTCGCCCGAGCGGGTGAAATCCATGGCCGACGCGGTCAGCCCCGCCAGCAACGACGATGACGGCTTCGCGCGGGCGGTGGACGAGGTCCTGCTGCCGCGCATCGGCGCTCCGGCATGAGCGGGCCGACCGTCCTGGTGGTCATGGGCGTCTCCGGCTCGGGCAAGTCCACGGTCGGACAACCGCTGGCCGCGCGGCTGGGCTGGGACTTCCAGGAGGGCGACGACCTGCATCCGAAGGCCAACATCGAGAAGATGAGCCACGGCCATCCCCTGACCGATGTCGACCGGGCGCCCTGGCTGACTGCGGTGCGGGGATGGATTGACCGCCAGGTCGCCGCCGGCCGCTCGGGCGTGATCGCCTGCTCGGCCCTCAAGCGGGTCTACCGCGACCGGCTGAGGAACGGCCGGCCCGAGGTTCGCTTCGTCTATCTGCAGGGCGACGCGGCGACCATTCGCGGGCGGGTCGAGCATCGCCAGGGCCATTTCATGCCCGTCGGCATGGTGGACAGCCAGTTCCAGACTCTGGAGCCCCCGACGCCCGACGAGCATCCCATCGTCGTCGACATCCGCCAGCCGGTCGGGGCGCAGATAGATGAGATCGTCCGGGCAACCTCTTCTTCCGCTCACCCCGGCGAAGGCCGGGGCCCAGGACAGGTCTGAACCTGGGCCTCCGCAATGACGCGCGGCGGCGACGCTGCGAATCCTTGCTCCGAGTCCGGTGTCACTTGTCCTGGGCCCCGGCCTTCGCCGGGGTGAGCGGATTTGTGTGCGTTGTCAGGCCTCAGATCGCTGCGGCGATGATGATGTCCGACAGGCGCTGGAAGCGCTCGATGTTCGGGGCGCTGTCCATCACGCCTGCGCTCAGGAAGGCGAAGGTGATCTCGCGCACCGGGTCGACCCAGAAGAGCGAGGTGCCCGCGCCGTAGTTACCGAAGGTCCCGGGCGAGGCCAGGGTGCCGTAGAGCGCGTGGTGGGCGCCTTCGCCGCGCAGGGCGAAGCCCAGGCCCATATAGGCGGGGAACGGCCGCCAGCCGGCGCGGTTGGCGACACCCTTGTAGAGCTCGTTGGGCTTGTCGCCGGTCCAGTTGCGGGTGGCCATCTCGATGATCGCCGGCGAGATGATCCGCACCCCGTCCAGCTCGCCGCCGAGGCGCAGCATCTCCGCGAAGCGCCAGAGGTCAGGGGTGGTCGAGACCGCCCCGACCCAGGGCATCTCGGCCTCCGGGTCCTCGAAGGCGCCGTTCTGGCCGGGCACGCGCGAGCTCTTGTGTTCGGTGGGCGCATTGCCGTGGAACACCGGGATGCAGTGGCGGTCGGCCAGGTCCTGGCGCCGGCCGATCGAGGTCGAGGTCATCTTCAGGGGATCGAACAGCTCCTGCTGGGCGATCTGGCGATAGGAGCGGCCGGCGGGATCGGTGCGTCGCACCATTTCGCCCAACAGCGCATGGTGGGCGATCGGCGAGTAGTCCACCCGCACGCCCGGCTGCTCGGTCGAATGCACGTTGCGGCAGATGGCGGCGATGATCTCGTCGAGATTGTCGATGTTCATGCCGGGCTGGGGCGTGAACACGCTGGGCAGGCCCGAGGCGTGGGTCAAAAGGTCGAACACCGTCAGGTGCTGGCGCAGGCCCCCGGTGAACTCCGGGATCACCGAGGAGACCTTGGTGGTCAGGGCCAGCTGGCCGAGCTCGATGGCGCGGAAGACCAGCACATTGGTCATCGCCTTGGTGACGGAGAAGATGTTGAAGACGGTGTTGGTCGCCAGGGCCTTGGAGACGCCGCCGGACTCGTTCCCGAAAGCCATCTCGATCCCGGTCTCGCCGCCGCGGGCGACCTTGATCACGCAGCCGAAGTAGAGGCCCCTTTCGATGTCGTCCTGGATCACCTTGGTCAGGTGGTCGATCCGGTCCATCCGCCACGCCATGCGCGTCTCCCAAAGCTCTGTCGGCTGTGCTCGCCGTTCGCCGGTGTCTTAGCGGGAGAGGCTGGGCTTCGCGAGGGTTAGCTGGCATCGAAAGCGTAGCTGCACCAGAATTGGCGGCAGGCGGCCAGGGAGGGCATCAGAGCATGATCAAGGCGGCGCGGATCGCGGCGGCCCCGCTCTGGGCGTTCCAGCTGTTCACCGGGGCCAAGTCGTTCCGGGCGAACGGCCTGATCGGCAGCCGGACGCTCAATCGCCTGGGGCTCCATGTCGGCCGCAAGCTGGCCGCCCACGGCCTGACCGCGGCGAGGCGCGCGGCCCTGGCGCCGCTGGTCCCGGCCGAGCTCAGGCAAACGTTCGTGCGCGATGGCTATGTGGTCGTCCGGGACTTCCTGCCCGCCGCCGAGTTCGAGGCGCTCAGGGCCGAGGCCGTGGCCCTGGCGGCGGCCGCGCCGCGCCGGATCCAGGAGGGCGACACCAAGACCGAGCTCTCTTTGGTGGACGACGAGGCCCTGGCCGGGGCGCCCCATCTGAAGCGCTTCATCAAGGGCCGGCGGTTCCTCGCCTTGAGCAACTACGTCGGCGCGCGCCTGAAGCACCCGTTCTGCCAGGTCCAGGTGCTCGAACGCGACTTCGCAGCCAACCAGAGCGACCCGCAGAAGAGCGTCCACGTCGATACATTCCACCCGACGCTGAAGGGCTGGTTCTTCCTGGA